>CAKUYG010000023.1 GCA_934702165.1 uncultured Bacteroidales bacterium
GCTACGATTACATGCTTGAGCGCTACCACCTTGTCTCCCCGAGACTTTCCGGCTCGGTGAAGTGGTTTGACCATCTGACGACAAGGCTGGCATGGGGACTTGCCTACAAGGCTCCGTCCATGCTCCAGCTCTACCCGGATCCGGCATACTACGACTTCACCAACCTCAGTTACTATGCCACAGATCCGGCGGAGAGGCTGGCGGTTGTCACCACCTATGTTTATTATCCGAACAACACTCACCTCCGCCCGAGCCATACCAATACCGTCGAGGGCGGTCTTGACTGGGAGTCCAACTATCTGAATGTCAGGCTTACGGCCTATCACAAGCGGCTCGAAGGCGGTATCGCCCTCTCACCGGAGCTGCTGCTTCTCACGAGGGAGAACTACACCGCCACACGTCGCCCCGGACAGCAGCCGGAGGTAAAAAAGGACGGAACATCAGACATACTGGTGCGAGAGAAATATGTGATGAAAAACGCCATCACCGAGATCACGGACGGGGTCGAACTCTCTCTCGTCCCCGCCCGTATCGAGAGTACGCACACCGAGTTCAATTTTCAGGCAAGCTACATGCGCACCCGCGAGATCAACAGCGGGTACTACATGGAGCTCTCCAAATACGTGGTCGGCACGGACAAGGCCCGCTATGGTGTGTACGACCATACCGAGTACGTCACCAGATACAGTTCCGGACGCCTCACGATCACCCAGCAGATTCCGTCTTTGAGACTTATCTTCACGGTCAATGCCGAACTGAACTTTGTCAATTACCGTGAGCCGAAGCCCGGTAGCCTATATCCTAAGGCGTACTACGATGCTTCCGGCGTCTACCACGAGCTCACCGAGGAACAGAGCCGCTCCGAGGAGTTCGCCGACCTCAAGCTCTCATCGAGTACCTACAACATCCTGGACAAGAAGCCGTTCTACCCTGACTTCAACATCCAGATCCGCAAAGAGACCCGTGGCGGGCACTCATTCAGCATGTATGTCAACAATTTCCTGTGGTACAACCCGACATACGTCTACAATGGCACCCGCTCGACCCTCAACAGCACGATCTCGTTCGGCTTCGGAATGTCATTCCTGATAGGAAACAACTAAATATCATATCAATATGAGACTTTCAATTCAAAAACTCGCGTCAGGGTGCCTGAGCGGCATCCTCGCCTTCGCCGCCCTCGTCGGGGTAAGCTCCTGCGAGAAGAGCGGTTCTCTTCTTGGCGGCATCGATGTTACGTTGACGGTGCCCTCTGAGTATGCGTCTGCCATCGATCTGTCAACCGTGGAAGTGACAGTGTTCAATACTTCTGATCTTAGCACTACCAAGCTGAATGCCGATGCGGATGGCAAGGTTTCTTTTACTGATGTGGTCGCAGGCACCTACAATGTGTCCGCTGCCGCTACCGTGGGTGAGACATCTTTCACCGCCGTCTCCAACGGGGTGGCTGTCCTCTCACAGCAGACCGCTCAAGTGACTCTCACACTTGAGCCGGCCACGACTTCCAAGGATCTGGTGATCAAGGAGATTTTCTACTCTGGTGAGAATGTCATGGCTTACGACCCGGCTTTTACCATGGGCACCATGATGAAGGACTTTTTCATCGAGATCATCAACAACAGTGATTCTCCTGTCTCCCTGGACGGTCTGTACATCGGCGAGGCGTGGACTCCTGCCACCAACGCCAATTTCGAGGGCGCGCCGGCTCTTTCCATCCTTGAGGATCCGAGCCTCGACCATGACTATGTATATCTCAACGCGGTGGTCAGGGTACCGGTCAATGCCGGCATCACCCTTGCTCCGGGCAAGAGCTTCCTCCTTGCTGTGAACGCCATCAACTTCAACAAAGAGATGCGTGATGCATACGCGGAACTTGGAGTGGAGGTTGACGAGAGCCTGATCAGCCACATCATCGACCTCTCATGCGCCGACATGGAGACTTATGCCGTGAAGTGGATGCAGAGCCAGGGCCGTGACGGCAACGAGTACTTCGACCTCGACAATCCGGATGTGCCGAATGCCGACAACATCTACATGAACCCTAACGACTATTTCTATTGGGACGCAAGCGGCGCGGCTCCTGTGATCTTCCGCAGCGACAAGGACTTCACCGCAAGTGACGTTTTCACATACAAGTATGTCAACCCGAGCTCATCCAACCCTGACCAGGAAATCCAGCTCCTCAAGGTCCCTGCCGTTGACGTGATCGACGGCGCCGATTTCGTCAACAATGCCGAGTCCGCAAAGTGGAAGAGGATGCCTTCATTCATCGACAAGGGCTTCGGATATATCCCGAACGATGACGGGTCCATGACCAATTTCAGCCAGCGCAGGAAGATCGATGAGGAGAAGACCAAGGCGGCGGGCCGCCTCGTGCTTGCGGACAGCAACAACACCTCTTCCGACTTTGAGCCTGTTGATCCACCGACCCCTAAGGGTGGCTATAACGGCTATGATCTCAAATAAGGGAATCACAATAGTATCGTGTGCTGCCTTGCTGCTTGCGGGAACTGTCTCCCGGGCGGCGGGGCCGCACCGCATTTATCCGGATGCGGTGCAGCGTGAGGCGTTGGGCCGCATATACGATGCATCGTACGACCGCAATCCTTCCATGCTCTCATGGTGGGACTATTCCACCTGGTCCGCCATAGGTGCGGACGGCTATGTCGGGAAGGGCAGCCTCCATTCACCGATGGCTCCGGACGGCAGGCTCGGCGGCAAGGTCGGGACCAGATCCGTCATGCATCAGGAAAACACCGGCTGGTCGTTCAGCGGGAAGTTCGAATACGGGATCGAGACCACGGACAGCCTCCGTTCGACCCTTTCTTACCGCCGGAAGCCTTACGGCTCTCCAACCATGTTTTTCTGCATCGCGCCTGCCCGCACCTGGGAGATCCAGAACTATACTTTGGGTGCGGCAGCATCCAAAAAGCTTGGAGACCGCTGGTCGTGGGGGGCTCAGATAGATTATGTGGGATGGAAACAGTTCCGCAAGTCCGATGTGCGCAATGAGCAGTCCGCTCTGGACATACGTCTGGAGACAGGGGCGACTGCGTCCCTGGGAGGGAGTCTGCTCTCGGCCGGACTCATCTACGAGCGTTACAAGGAGAAGCCCCAGTTCAGCAAGGCATTCAACAGCGGCGCGGATTACTTCATCTATCTGATGACAGGGCTGGGTACCCAGATGACAGGGCTGGAAAACAGCCCCTCATGGACGCAGAACGTTGCCGGGGCATATCTGGACTGGTCGGCCCGCGGAGAAGCCAACCGCTTCAGCGTCAAGTATTCTTTCAAGTATGGAGCGGATCATCTCAAGAGCGAGTCCACACAGTCTTCGGCTTACCAGGAGACGCGCACCGGTTACGCTTTCATGTCACACGCTCTGGATGTGTCCGACATGCTCTCCCTGCCCGGTGGAGGCCGGCTTCTGTTTGATGCGGATCTCTATTTCACGGACGGCACAGGCTCAGGCTGGAACAGGACCGTGTCTTCGTTCATAGATGACTACAGCGCCATGCTCTACGGTGGCAGCGCCATGTTCGGGTATTATGACTCCTCAAACTGGCTCCGGAAGGCCGGACTTTCCGCCACGGCAGCCGGAGAAAGCCGTCATGACAAGAACTATGACGCCACCATGGACGGCCTCAACCTCATCTCTGACGCCTTCGTGGGTTTCGGCTTCAAGTCGGGGAATACTGACGTCAATTTTGACCTTGACGGGGGAGTGTCCCTCTGGCCATATGCCGAGTATGATCCCAACGCCGCCCGAGACGGGTACAACATCTATACGACTTACATCGGCATGGCCGAATATGCCTACATGCAGGCCGGACAGTGGCATACGGGGGCGGGCGTGTGCGTGGAGTTCCCTCTGCGCAGGACGCTTGTCGGGCTCGGGGCAGTCCTGTCATACTCCAGGGCTATTGCCGACAATGTCTACAAGGACAGGGACTACAGGTCCGGAAGGGTATACATCAACATTTGTTTTTAAACGGTAATTGATCAATATGAACAGGATTTTCAGGATAATGGTGGCAGGCCTCAGTCTGCTTGCCGCATGCACGGGCTGCAAGGGGCAGTCCTATTCCAGCGGCCGCCCGTCGTACGTGATTTTTGACAAGTCAGGCAGTAAGGTGAGCTATGCCCAGATGCTCCGTTCCATCTCGGGGAGCGATGTCTGTCTCTTCGGGGAGATGCACAACGACCCGATCTCGCACTGGCTTGAACTAAGTCTTGAAAAGGATCTCCACTCCCTCAAGGGGGAGCACCTTGTGGTGGGGGCCGAGATGTGGGAGACCGACAACCAGCAGGTGCTCGACGAGTTCATGAAGCGGGGCCTGATAGATGAATCCACCTATGAGGAGAACAGCCACCTGTGGCCCAATTTCTCCGACTACAAGCCCATCATGAATTACGCCGACCAGAACGGCATCCGCTTCGTGGCCACCAATGTGCCGCGCCGCTATGCCAGGATGGTGTCTGATTTCGGCGTGGAGATACTTGACTCCCTCGATGCCGGAGCCCTCAAATGGATAGCCCCGATGCCGCTCAAGGTGGACTACAACGAGATAATCTATACCTATATCGGCGAGTCTTTCAAGCAGATGGGCAGCGCCCCGATGATGAAGAAGAACGTGCAGAACATAGTGGCGGCACAGGCTCTCAAGGATGCTACAATGGCCTATCTGATCTCCTCTTCGATGAATCCTGGGGACTATTTCTTCCATTTCCATGGCGAACTGCATTCCGCTTTCCATTCAGGTATAGCGTATTATCTCAAGCAATATGCGCCGAAACTTAAGGTGTGCACCATATCCGTGCTGCAGAGCTCGGATCCTCTCAAGGAAAAGATCAACAAAGAAAGGGCTGATTTCACCATCGTGGTGCCGGAGGACATGACCAAGACGTATGAAGAGTAGCATTGGAGGAAAAGTGAATCCGGAGGATATAGAAGTGCGGGTGGACCACATCACCCACAGTTATTCCGGCACGTTCAAGGCTGTTGACGATGTCTCTTTCGATATCGGCGGGTGCAGGATCACCGGACTGCTGGGGGCCAACGGAGCAGGCAAGTCCACACTGATGAATATAATCTGCGGCTGCCTCACGCCGACCAGCGGAAATGTCTACATCAACGGGCACAGCATCCGCACGGATTCCGTGGCCGCAAAGACGCAGATCGGCTTTCTTCCGCAGAAGCCGCCCCTTCTGACGGACCTCACGGTGGAGGAATATCTCCGCTTTGCCGCAAACCTCCGTCTTGTGAACGGGGTCGGCAAGGCCGTGGACGAGGCGCTTGAGCGCTGCCGGATCACGCATTTCCGCAAGAGGCTCATAAAGCACCTCTCGGGAGGGTATCAGCAGAGGGTCGGCATAGCGCAGGCTCTGATACACAGGCCGTCGTTCATCGTGCTCGATGAGCCTACCAACGGGTTGGACCCTATGCAGATCATCGAGATACGCCGTCTGATCAAGGACATATCCGAAGACTGCCTGGTGATGCTTTCCACCCATATTCTGCATGAAGTACAGCTGACCTGCGAGCGCATCCTCATGATGTCTTCAAGTCACCTTATCTTCAACGGGGACATCAATTCCTTCAACCACAGCATCCGTCCGGATTCACTGCTCGTGTCCATGGGTGCAATGCCTGAGGAGGCGGAGCTGCTTGCGATAGAGGATGTCAAGTCTGTAAGTCCTGTGGACGAGCGTCCAGGCTTCCTTCGTCTTACTATCGAGGGTGATGCTGACAGTATGTGCGAGAAGATCATAGCCCTATCGGGTCAGAAAGGCTGGCGTCTGCTGGAGATAAACAAGGAGATGCCTTCTGCGGACGACATCTTCAAATACCTTAACACCAAGAAAGAGAAATGAGACAGACCTGGTCAATATGCAAATCTGAGCTGAGCCAGCTCTTTTATTCCCCGATCGCGTGGCTGATCATAGTGATCTTCAGTTTCCAGACTTATCAGGTCTTCACCGCAGAGGTCGCCTCGATAGCCAATGACATGGATCTGCACGGTTTCGCGGAGAACGTGACCTACAACCTCTTCTCCCATTATAACGGGGTGTACCGCAACATGATGAGCACGCTCTATATGTTCATACCTCTGCTGACCATGGGGCTCATGAGCCGGGACATGAGCAACGGAGCCATCAAACTTCTCTATTCGTCCCCTGTCACATCCACACAGATCATATTAGGAAAGTTCCTCTCGATGGTGCTGTTCTCCTTTGTGATGCTCGGTGTGATCCTGCCTGCGATCTGGTTTGCCGGCGCCCGCGTGGAAAATACTGATTACGGTATGATTTCCTCCGGCCTGGCCGGGGAGTTCCTGCTCTTCTGGGCTTATTCGGCCATAGGGCTTTTCATGTCCTGCCTGACCGGCTACCAGATAGTGGCCGCCCTCTTGACTCTCGGAGCCTTGGGATTTCTCAATCATCTGGGTAGCATGGGGCAGGAGATCGACTTCGTGCGCGATATTACATACTGGGCTTCCCTGTCCGGACGTACAGAACAGCTCACCGCAGGACTCATCTCTTCAGAGGACATCATATATTTCGTGATTGTCATTGCGCTCTTCCTGCTGTACAGCATCTTCCTGCTCCAGTACAAGAAGAACCCTAAGAAATGGCAGTGCGCGGCCAAGTACGTGGGGGCTACAGTGGCGGTCCTCGCCATCGGCTACATCACTTCAAGACCGGCCATGGTGCTGTATCATGATGCCACCAGCATACAGTCAAACACCCTTACTTCCAACAGTATAGACGTGGTGAAGAATCTCAAGGGCGAGCTGGACATCACCACTTATGCCAACCTTTCTGACTACGAGAGCTGGTGTGCGTCGCCGGTCACGATCAACGATGACATCAAGCGTTACAAGACATACCTGCGCTTCAAACCGGACATCAGGATGAAGACAGTATACTATTATGACGAGCCGCTCCACAATTATGATTTCGGCACGTCTGAGGCGCTGGACATGAAGGAGACTGCGGTGAAGTTTGCCGAAGGGTGGGGTATTCCGTGGAGAAAGGTGCTCAGCCCGGAGCAGATACGCAAGAAAATCGACCTGCGTCCCGAGCAGAACTATGTGGTCAAGCAGCTCGCCACGGATGACGGCAGGACGACTTGGTTGAGAGTGTTTGACGACATGGTGAAGTATCCGGACGAGCAGGAGATCACCACCGCACTCTACCGTCTTGAGAACGGGGCGACGTCGGTGGCCTTCCTTTCGGGACAAAACGAGAGAAGCGTCATCCGCTCGGAGGATGCCGACTATACCGGCTTTTCGTCTGCGCTCCATACCAGAAATTCTCTTGTCAACACCGGCTTCGATGTCTTGACGGTCTCCGCCGACAGCACCATCACTTCGGACATCCTTGTCATCGCGGATGCCAGGCGCCCGTTTGAGCCGGAGCAGATGTCCAGAATCCTGGATTATCTTGCCAGGGGAGGAAACATGGTCCTGACATTTGATCCGGGCAGGGATGATGTCGTGTCGGATATTCTCGACTATCTTGGAGTCGGGGTCTTGAGCGGCACGGTCGTCTATCCTGGCAGCGCCACCGCTCCGACAGTGATCCCCGCCGTCAGCACAGACTATGCCTCTATCCTGAGTCCGTATTTCTTCCAGGGGCTCAAGGTTTCCATGCCTGGGGCGGCTGCGGTCGACTACAGCCTCGCATCCGAATGGGATGTGGTGCCTGTCCTTGCGACTCCTGGGACGGGATGCTGGAATGAGACGGAGACCGTCTCATTCGATGAGATCGCGGATGTGTCCGAACTGTCCGCCGACATTTCTGCCGGAGAATACCGCAAGGCGCATAGCCTCGCCCTGGCACTTAGCCGCACGGTGGACGGAAAGGAGCAGAAGGTGATGGTGGTCGGTGATGCTGACTGCCTGTCAAATGTGGAGATGAATACCCCGCGCAAGAGCTTCAAGGCTTTCAACTCCCTGTTCTGCACTGGCATATTCAACTGGATGACAGACAACAGGCTGCCTGTCGAAGTCAATCGTCAGCAGCCTGTGGACAACTCGATGGACATCACACCGGACAGTGCCTATACCTGGACGATCATACTCAAATGGGTCTTCCAGGCTGTGCTGGCACTCATCGGTGCCGTCGTGATATTCCGTCGCCAGAGAAGATAGAGTCTCAGTACAAGTATGCGACAGCCTCTTCTGCCGGGGCTTTGAGGGTCAAGGGCTTTCCGCCCTTGACCCTTGTTGTTTTGCCTAGGGCGCGGCCGCTCGACGGGTCGATCCAGACGAGGCGGTAGCTCTTCCTGTCGCCGCTGAGATCAAGCGTGACGCTGCCGCGGAGAGTGTAGGCCGCATAGCCGGATCCGCTCTTTCCTGCTGCCCAACAGTCGCCGGAGACAGGGAGCGGGGACATCATGGATGTCCTTGCGAAGAAGTCGGGAACCTGTATCTCCTGCGGAATCTGGCAGAGGGATGCACCTGCAAGGAAGGCTATCCATGCGGAGCCCTTGTCGCGGCTGGCGTTGTAGAGTACGGCTTTGTCCGGATATTTTTCCCTATATTCTCTTACGGCTTTCCATACGCAGCCGCTGTCGGTGGTTCCTCCATCCATTACGCGCAGATACTGGCGCGGGGCAAGGCTGACGCCTCCCGGAGGGGCGTATATGCCGCCGTCCGTGCGGTAATGCCATTGGCGTATGTCAATTACGTCTACAGCATTCCTATAGCGGGCATCTGATAATATCTCGTCCGTCACGTCCTTGGTGGCGCTGAGAACGACTTTGACATCCCTGCCCGTATCGGTTTCCCAGTCCATTATTGTCTGAAGCCAGAATTTCATGAAATCTGCCGGGCCCGTGTACTCAACCCCTATGTGATGCAGTACGTTGGAGCCGTTTTCCACGGCCTCGAGGCTCTTGCGTATGTACTTCCTGTGGTAGTTTACGAGCCTTTCGTTGCCGAGGTTGTAGAACTCATCTGCCATGAAGACGCGTTTGTCGCCCTGCATGTAGGTCGGTTCGCTGAATCCGAGCTTGTTGATGTTGTTGGCATCCCTCCACGGGTAGTCCACCCAGTGGGCGCCTTCCTCGATGATGTTGTGCTGGAGGTAATGTTCATGGACGAAGGCGATGCCTGTCTGCTCCGCGATTCGGGAGAATGCGGAAAGACGACTCCAATACCATCTGTTCCAGCGGTCGAGGTCGTAGCGGCTCAAGCGGTCGTTTGCCTCTCCCGCTCCGCTTCTTGCGAACGGCTGTTCGTAGAACGGTGCCCATACATCTGCATCCGCGCGCATCATGCGTCCGTGGTCGTCGCGCCTGCGCTCATACCACAGGGCCGGGAAATGCCAGAATGAGCCGTAACCGCCAAGGCCTGCCTTGAGGGTGTCAAGGTTGTCGGTGAGACCGCGGCCCTCACGTCCGGGGACAAAGCGGGTGAGGTGCATCCCTGCGGACTTGATGTCCGACGGGCGTGGGGTGCCGCGCCACAATGCCGTGCGGGTGCTGCGTCCGGCGAGATAATGGCCGTCGGAGAGGATCAGTCCGCCTTCTATCGTGATGCGGTGTGACTCAGCCGCCTGCGGCTTGGACGTTTTGGTATCCGGCAGGCTGTGAGTGCCGGCGGCATCCGCTACAAGTGGGTAGCGGACGCGCAGAGAGTCTATCCAGCTGCCAGTCGTCCATGCCGGCTTCCGGGAACGTCTGCTCTCACGGGCTGCGAAAGCCGCGTCGGTCTTGGAAAAATCAGGGTTGAAATATATGATCTTGGCAAGTTCCTCCTTTGGGGCAGAGCCCTTGCGCATGGCCATCTGACTGAGATAGAAGTGTCCGGGACCGGTGAGCTTGTGCTGCGCGTGCGAACCGTTGCCATAGGCCTGTCCGCGAGAGCCGTACGCCCAGTTGCGGGTTTGCGGCGGATTGCTCACGTGGATCTGCGGGGCGCGGCACATCCAGCAGAGCGAGTTGGCGCTGCTCCAGCCGCCGCCCTGCAGGTCAAGTTCGAGGTTGGAGAACTTGATCGGGGCGTTCTCCACCGTCACCCTGTCGAAAAGGGTGCCGCAGGACCAGCCTCCGAGTGCGCCGCTGAATCCGTGCGAGTCAGCGGCATAGCATTGCACGAAAGCGTTAGGGCCGGCAGTGGTCTGCCCGACGCAGAAGTCGTGGTAGCCCTGTTCGCTGTAGCAGCGGTTGAACAGGGTCTGTTCGCCGAAGGTGATGAACGATAGGCGGCGGTAACCACCGATCTCGCCGACGGGCTCAAGCGATTTGCATTCTTCGACTGTTATCCGCGAGGCTCCGGCAAGCACGGACACGGCTGAACTCACGAAATGCCGTGCCTCCACCCTGCGCACCCATCCGTCGCAGGCGTTGTCTATCGAGATGGCGATCCATCTGTGGTCCTCGTCTTTCGGCCGTCCGGCTTCAAACTCCGACTCGATGCTGAGATTCTCCACCGCGAAATCCCGGATGATGTCCGGGCGGATGCAGTTCTGAACAAGTCCGCCGCCCCACTGCTCGTCAAAGGCCTGTGGCAGAGGGACGTCCACGGTTATTCCGTCGGCATCGGCCGACACTACGGTCCTGTGGAAGTGAAGGTCGAAGTCTCCTGCTTTCCACGCCGGGACATTGTAGTCGGCGTGGAGTCCTATCTTGTCCGCCCCTATGGATTTGATCCACTCTTCCGTGGAGGGACGTGTGATGCGCACTGTCTGTCCGGCTTTCAGCCCATGTCCTTCGCCGAGAGGGATGCGGACGGAGTTCACCGGCAGGTAGCCGCAGGCTATCTGGTGCTGCGTCCCGAGATACTCAGTGCCTTTGCCGCCTATGTTGATGACCGGTTCACGGCTTATTCCGCAGCCTTTCAGGATGGTGTTGCGCCCCTGACCGCGGAGGACGACTCCGGAGGAGGATATCCGCAGGCTGCCCTCGATATTGTAGACACCGTCGGTGAGCAGTACCACGGCCTTGAATCCACCGGGGCGCGCGGTCATTCCGCCCGCAAAATCCAAGGCCCTCTGTATCATTTCTGTGGCGTCTCCTGTCGGTGCGGTGAGCCTTATCACTGGGATGCCTGGATCGGCAAGAAGGTCAGGAAGCTCTTCGTCTCCTGCCATGTAGCCGCAGAAAGAGTAGTCCGGGATGCGGTCTCCGTTGGCATACGGGCTTATGGTGATTGTGCTGTCTTTGACTGACAGCGGATCAGCCTCCTGGGCCTTGGCGGACAGTGCTAGCGCGAGCAGTCCTGTCATTATAAGTATGCGCCTCATCTTCTATCTGCTGATTTCTTTGAGCATTTCTTCCACTGCAGCTTCAAGCTGCCTGTCTTCGCCGCGCAGCACTGAGGCCGGGTCATTGTAGACTTCGATGTCCGGTTCGATCTGGTTGTTCTCCACGAAGCGTCCGTCAGCGACCGACCAAGAGCCTACCTGAGGAATTCCGAATACGAGGGAGCTGTCGATGAGAGTCTCCCACCATACGGCTGTCATGGTACCGGGAACCGGTGCTCCGATCAGTTTGCCTATGCCGAGCTGGCGGTAGGCGAGAGGGGTGCCGGAGGCGTCGGAGTAGTTGTCTTCACCGATGAGCATGCAGGACGGCTTGGTCCACTTTGTGAACGGCTCGTCTCCGATGAACTGCCCGCGCGGGATGTACTTGGTGTAGAGCTTGCCGCCGAGGAACGTGACCACGTCATCGTGGAGCCATCCTCCGCCGTTGTGCCTGGTATCCACTATGAGTGCGTCGCAGCCGCGGTATTTGCCGAGAGCCTTGGAGAACATTTCACGGAAACTGTCCGAATCCATGCCCTGGATGTGCACATAGCCCACGCGTCCGCCGGAAAGCTTCTCCACCATCTCTTCGCGTTGGCGTACCCACCTGCGGTATAGCGGGGTGCTGTCAGAGAATGCCGGTGTGACGAACATCTCCTCCGGCTTGCCGGAGCCTTTCTTCACCGTGATGCAGATCCGCTTGCCGGCCTTGTCCTCAAGGGCCGACAGCACGTCCGCAGGGCTTTCAAGGCTGCGGCCCTCTATGGTCTCGATGATATCCCCGGCCTTTATTTCAGAGTCAGCCAGAGAGAGCACTCCGCCGGGGAGCATTTCTTTGATTTTTAGACCTTTCCCGGTCCAGTCAGTGTCGAAAAGAACTCCGAGATATCCCATATTGCGTGTCGTTGAGGCGCGGTAGCGTGCGCCTGTGTGGGAACCGTTGAGCTCTCCGAGCATTTCGGAGAGGAGGTCCTGGAAGTCGAAGTTGTTGTTGATGTGCGGGAGGAAGGCAGCGTAGTTGTCGTGACAGTACTGCCAGTCTGTACCATGAAGGTCTTTGACGTAGAATTTCTCCAGAACCTGCTTCCAGACATGCTCGAACATGTACTTGCGCTCCTGTGCCGGCTTGTATTCATACTCCCCGGAGAATGTTATCACTTCGCTCTTGCCTGAGGGGAGGGAGAGCTTGGACAGCCCGCGGCCGGAGAAGACATAGAGGCTCTTGCCGTCAGCGGACGGGTAGAATGTGCCGGACACGCCTTTTGCAAGCACGCTGATGCTGCCCTCCTGCAGGTCGCGCACGCAGAGATCGTAGCCTTTTTCGAGTCTCTGGGTAAAGTAGAGCTTGTTCCCGTCGGTGCTCAGGAAGTGGTCTCCCATCATGTTGGAACTCGGGGTCAGTCTCTTGATACGGTCGTCCCTGCCGGCGAGGTCAAGTTTGAGTTTCTCCATCTTGTTCTTGGCCTTGTCAAGCGAGTCTTTCTTCTCCTCTTTCTTCTCGGCTTTGACCTCTTTTTCGGACTTGAGCATGTTGTCGATTTCTATCTGCTCCTTGCTGCGTCCGAATTCGCTCATGGCCTTGCCGTCGAAGAACATGATGTAGATGTCGCTTTCTGCGCCCCAGCTGCCGTGGCTGCGGTAGCCGTTCTTGTCTGATTCCCATGTCATGGCCTTGCCGCCGAGGGCCCATTTGAAGTTGCTGTCGGAGTATCCGCTGCGGGTGAGGTCGGTGATTTCACCTGTCTCGATGTCGATCAGGGCCACATCGGAGTTGTTCCAGCCCCCGTTTGCCTGCCAGTTGCATAGGATATAATGGCTGTCAGGGCTCCATTCGAATCCCTGGTCTCCATCGCTGTAGGAATAGTTGACATCCTTGAAGAGGGATTTCTCTTTTCCGTTCTTGATGTTCTTGATCACCAGTTCGGTACGGTTGCGGTAGTATGCCACCCACTTGCCGTCAGGGGACACGTCAGGCTGGAAACAGGTCTCTCCCGGGCTGGACACGAGTTCTTCTTTGGTCTGCACTGCGTATGTGAAGAGCTTGTCTTCCTTGCGGACGAGGGATGTCTTGTATATGCCCCAGTGACCGTCACGTTCGGATGAGTAGTACAGTTCCCTCCCGTCGGCGGAGAAGTCCACGTTTCTTTCCTGCTCCGGGGTGTTGGTGATGCGCCTTGTGGTGCGGAACTCTGTCGAGGTTACGAACACGTCGCCTCTTATTATCATTGCAACTTCTTTTCCGTCAGGTGATACGGCCATGGAACTTGCACCTGAGCTGTAATTGAATTTCTGCAGCTCGCGTTCGCTCTCGTCGCGCGTCAGGCTGATGTTGACTTTGGCCGGGGCACCGCCTTCGTTAAGGGTGTAGAGCTCGCCGTTGCAGGAGTAGGCGAGTGTGCCGTTGTCCGATATGGACAGGAATCGGACCGGGTTGCGCTTCTCGAATGTCAGCTGGACGGATTCTCCCGGCTTCGAGATGGAACTGCGCCAGATGTTGGAACACTTGCCGTCACGCTCGCTCAGGTAGTAGAATGTGTCCCCGTCGGAGGCGAACACCGGATTGCGGTCCTCTCCGCGGTAGTCGCTGAGTTTTGTGAATTCGCCTCTGGAACTTATGCCTTTCTCGCCCGCGGGCGGCGTATATTTCCAGATGTCGCGCGTGACGGAGGAGGTATGGTGCTTGCGGAGCGGATCTTCGTATCCCTTGTAGTCTTCATATATGATGGTGCCGTCCCTGCCTGCGCTCATCGCCATGACCGGCAGTGAGGTGACCAGTGCCGGGGCGCTTCCGGAGAGGTCCGTGCGGTAGAGCTGGGCCGTGCCGGGGAAGTCTCCGTAGTTCTCACTCTCCACCGCGCCGTTGTACCAGCTGAAGAGGATGTTGCCGTCTTCCAGTACGGCGAGCGGTGTCTCGCTGCCGGGGAGGGAAGTGATGCGCTTCGGGGTTCCTCCGGTCTTCGATGTCAGGAAGATGTCCTTGCCTGATTCTCTGTATGAGACGAACACTATGTTCTGTCCGTCCCGGGTCCAGAGGGGTTCCGAGTCGTAGGCCTGGTTGGATGTGATCTGTGTGGCTTCTCCGCCCGAGGCGGGCACGGTCCAGATGTCACCTTTATAGCTGAACGCTATGGTGCTTCCGTCCGGGGAGATGCTGTTGCGTCTTATCCAGGACGGGGTCATGGCTGTCGCTGCGCAGGTTAACAGCAGCGCGGCAGCGGAAAGGAGAATTGTTCTTGACGACATTATCGGTTAATCTTTTTGTCGCTCAAGTTACAAAAAAAACTGGAATCCAGAAAGCTTATCCGCCTATAAGACGGATAAGCCGCTGGGTTTATGTCGGAAACAGGAAATGTCGAAATCTATCTGTTAAGACGCTTATTTATAGAGTATGAAATAAAAATGTTCTAACTGATAACAAAAATGTTTGCCGTCAATATTTGTCCGCGTTGGCGATGATCCAGTCCACAACCGGCTTCTGCCTATAGCTGCGGTCGAAGAACAGCGGTGCGTCGATGCGGCCTTCCATCCTTACCGGGAATCCGTTCTTCCAGCTGTCTCCGTCCTGGATGCCCCACACGTTGATGCGGCGGATCTTGTCGTGCTGCCTGAGGAACATGTCCCAGAACATCTGCGCCCTCTGGTTCCACTTGTCATAAGCCTCCTGCGGGATCCCGTCCGGGTAAGGCACCATGATGTCATGGAGTTTCTTGGACAGTTCCGGATTCTTGCGTATCTCCGGGAAAGGCACGCCTGCAAGGTCGGCTGTCATGGCTATCGTCGGGAGGATGGACATGTCGAGCTCTGTGAACATCACATCCACTCCGCACGCATGGACATCCACAATGTTCTTCTCAAGCTGGTCCACATCCGGGTAGTCCGTGCCGAAATGGCCCTGAAAACCCACGGCATCGATTCTCAGGCCGCGTGCCTGAAGATCCTTGACCATCTTGATGACGGTCGCGATCTTGCCGCTGCAGTGCATGTTGTAGTCGTTGTAGTAGAGTTCGCAGTCCGGGTCGGCCTCGTGTGCGTATTGGAAGGCGAGCGGGATGAACTCCTCTCCGAGTATCCTGTAGAAAGGGCTCTGTCTCCAGCTGCCGTCGTCGTTGATGGCTTCGTTGACCACGTCCCAGCCCTTGATGCGTCCCTTGTAGCGTCCGACCACCGTATATATATGGTCTTTCATGCGTTTTTTGAGTTCTTCAGGGGAGACGTCGGTCCCGTCTTCGTTCTTGGCGAACCATGCCGGGAGCTGGGAGTGCCAGATGAGGCAGTGGCCGTAGACGGTGAGCTTGTTTTTCTCTCCAAACTCCACATATTTGTCGGCGAGCTCCCATTTGAAGACGCCCTTTTCGGGCTGGAGTTCCTCGCTCTTGAGGCAGTTTTCCGGCTCGATGGCGTTGAAGTGCCTGAACAGGATGGAATCACCTTTGGCGTCCTGGCTTCGGATCTGGCTTTCGTTGATTGCCGCACCGATCAGAAATTTGCCCTCAAGGGCATCTTTCAGTGTCTGTGGTTGTTGTGGTTTTGCAGTGCACGCCGCCAGCATTGCCAGAGGCAGCAGAAAAATGGCTTTTTTCATCGTGATATTAATTTGGCGACAAAGTTAAAAAATGCCTTATGAAGCGGCCTTGGATGGTGTTACATTCTCTTTCGCTTTTGCAACATAAGACATTCTCTTCGAAAAAGTAGCGGCGGCAAAACTTAATGTATCGCCAGAATATTGCATCTTTGCCGGATAGGGGTAACTTTGTCCCCGGATGGTAAAATTGGTTAAATTATTTGTTGCTCTCGCCTTCTTGCACTTCAATGTTCAGGGAGGCGAGAATTCTATTGTCTTCGACTCCACCGGGTGTGACTTCGGTACGGTGGAGTCCGCGCAAGGAACTCTTCGCCATTCGTTCCGCTTTCTCAACAGCGGCTCCTCGACCGTCTTTCTTGCGGCGCCTGTGCCCGGGTGCAGCTGCATCAGTGCATCCTTGAGCCCGCGCGAGGTCCTTCCCGGCCAGACGGGCACGGTGGAGGTGGCACTCGACCTGTCTGGGGTGTCCGGCTATGCCATGAGGACAGTCGGGATTTTCACGCGTGGCGGGGAAGAGGTGGCTGCGCTCAGCCTTTCTGCCATCGTGCGCGGGGCCGGCGACGGGATCGATGAATTATGTCCTGTCGCCCTTACCTCCGCTCTGCGCGCCTCAAGGCGGGAGATTCCGTTTGGTTACATATATGATAGTGAATCAGCCCCGAAAAAGATAAAGATAGTCAATGTCTCTTCAAAGCCTCTACCTCTCAAGCTGAGATGCAGCAATCCCGGCCTGCAAGTCTCGGCTCCGGCTCTGCTTGTCCCCGGGGAGGTGGCTGAGCTCAGCATGGTTTACGTCGGCCCGGGAGAAGACTGGACGAGCAGCCGCGACACTGTCACCATAGAGGCCGGTTCAGAAAGCGCCTCCCTGACTGTGTCCTGCATCAGGCTGCGACGGGAAGACGGCACTGGCGCCGTGCTCCGCACTTATCCTTCTGTGGGCAGGCTTCATCGCGTCCCTCTGTCCCGTGAGTATAAGGGAAGCATAGAACTGTACAATGATGGCAGCTCGCCTCTGGTGATCCATGCCGTGCGTGGCGGCGCGGATTCAAACCTGAAGCCGGGGACGGTGCTCCCTCCCGGTTCCGTCCTGGAGGTGGGAGTGCGTACCGGGAGGGAATCCGAGACTCTGGAGATTTTTACCAACGATCCGAAAAGACCATATAAAGAATTGATATACAAACACTGAATCTTATGAAAACCGAGATGCTTGCGGCTTTTTCGGCTGCATTGTTGATGGTTTCCGCCTGCGGTGGCGGAAACGAGTATGAGTATCCGTTCAGAGATCCTTCGCTCCCGGTAGAAGAGAGGGTGGAGAACCTGCTTTCCCTGCTGACCCCGGAGGAGAAGGTGGGGCTGATGATGAACAAGTCCGTCTCCGTGGACCGGCTCGGAATCCCGGCATACAACTGGTGGAGCGAAGCCTGCCACGGCATCAGGGCCGACGGGTACACTGTATACCCCCAGTACATAGGCCTTGCCGCCACGTTCAATCCGGATCTTGTCTATGATGTGTTCAGCAGCGTCTCCGATGAAGCCCGGGCCAACTGGAACCGTTCCGCAC
>CAKUYG010000024.1 GCA_934702165.1 uncultured Bacteroidales bacterium
GGATGGTGGTGACATTTGTTCCGGTGTTCTCATAGCGCTTTCCTGTTGTCGGTGGAGTAGAGATATGCGCCGCCGGCGGGTTTCACCAGGCGTGTCTCCGACAGCGGGCTGTCCACCATGCCCTCGTCCGCCGACGGACGCTGCGGCTCGTTGCCAGCACTCATCTGGCCTCTCGCGATCTGCGGCAGCGCAAGTGCCGAAACGGTAAAAATAATTCTGGTTATAGTCTTCATAAAGGTGGCTGTTTCAGGCAAATGTATCGATATTTCCTGGAAAAGCAAGGTCTTTAGCAATAATTCTCCGGAGGTATAGTTTAGAGATACTCCAGATACACGGCGGCGGTGGCGGTGAGGGCGGCGGTCTCGGTCCTGAGGCGGCTCTCTCCGAGATGTACAGGAATCCAGCCGCTTTCCAGAGCCAGAGCTACTTCTTCAGGTGAAAAGTCCCCTTCCGGGCCGATCAGGATGCTGATTTTCTGCCCCCTTTCGTGGTTTTGATGCAGCACATCCTTGATGGAGAGGCGCTTATCGCGGTCAAGGGTCTCGTCGCAGTAGGCGATCAGCTTTAGGGCATCCGGTGCTGCCGAGCCGATGAACTCCCTGATGCTTTGCAGCGGGAGTATCTCAGGCACTGCTCCCTTGAGAGACTGCTTGGCTGCTGACAGGGCGATTCTCTCCAGACGTTCCGGTTTGATGACCTTGCGTTCGGAGTGGTCTCCGAGCACGGGTGCTATGGCATCAATGCCGATTTCTGTGGCTTTCTCCACGAACCACTCGTATCTGTCAATATTTTTTGTGGGGCACACGGCCATGGTGAGATTGTAGGGATGTGTTCCGAAATCTTCATGTGCCTCAAGTATTTCGGCTTCAGCTCTTTTTGCGTCAGCCGAGGTGAGCCGGCACAGATACAGTGAGCCTTTCCCGTCGATCACGGAGATCATGTCTCCGGCACGGTGGCGCAGCACCCGGACGCAGTGCGCAGATTCTTCCTGGTCGAGGTGTACGCGGCCGCAGGAGATGTCTGTAGAATAGAAAAGTTCCATATTACTGCTTGAACAGGGCCTTTACGAGTGCAGGTACGTCTGCCACCTTGATGACCTTTATCCCGGCCGGTGCGTTTTCCACACTGGAATAGGAAGAGAGGAAAACCTTGCTGAATCCGAGCCTGGCTGCTTCGGCGACCCTCCTGTCGCACTGCGACACGGGGCGGATCTCTCCGCTGAGGCCCACCTCCCCGGCGAAACAGACATCTGACGGGACGGCAAAATCAAAGTTGGACGAGAGCACGGCGGCAATCACGGCCAGATCGCAGGCCGGATCGCTGACTTTAAGCCCTCCGGCCATGTTGAGAAACACATCTTTAGCGCTCAGGCGGAAGCCGGCCCTTTTCTCGAGCACTGCAAGCAGCATATTCAGACGCCGGGTGTCAAAGCCTGTGGCTGAACGCTGCGCGGTGCCGTAGACGGCGGAGCTGACAAGGGCCTGCACCTCGAAGAGAAGGGGTCTGGTGCCATCGAGCATCGCCGCTATAGCTGTGCCGCTCAGCCCCTGCTCATGCATCGGAATCAGGAGTTCGGAAGGGTTGCTGACTTCCCGGAGCCCTGTCCCCGTCATCTCGAACACGGCCAGCTCCGAGGTTGACCCGAAACGGTTTTTTATGCTGCGCAGCACGCGGTACGAGCCCCTGTTGTCCCCCTCGAACTGGAATACCACGTCCACGATGTGCTCCAGGATTTTCGGCCCGGCGATGTAGCCGTCCTTGGTGATGTGCCCGATGAGTATCACCGGCACGCCGCTGTCCTTTGCGAAGCGCAGCAGGGAGGCGGCGACTTCCTTTATCTGGCTTACTGATCCGGGGGTTGACTCCACAGAATCGGCGAACATGGTCTGCACGGAGTCCACGATCATCAGGTCGGGATGTATCTTCTCGGCTTCGGCTATCACATCCTCAATGCGGGTTTCGCAGAATATGAGGCAGTCAGAGTCCTCGCCGCCGAGCCTCTCGGCCCTCATCTTCACCTGCTTGGCGCTTTCCTCTCCCGTCACATAGAGGGTCTTCAGTCCCTTGCAGTGCAGCGGGATCTGGAGGCTGAGGGTGGATTTGCCAATGCCCGGTTCGCCTCCTATCAGCACCAGCGAACCGGGCACTATCCCCCCGCCGAGGAGCCTGTCCACCTCTGCCATCCCGAGGGAGATCCTGGATTCTTCCGAATAATCTATCTCCTTGAGGCTCTGTGGTTTTCTCTCCACGGAGGAGTTGCTCTTCCCTGACGATGGAGATGAGTTTTTGCGTACCTCCTGTGGTGCCTCCACCATCGTGTTCCACTCTCCGCATGCCGGGCATCGCCCCATCCATTTGGGGCTTTCGTTGCCGCAGGCAGTGCAGTACCATACTGTCTTTGTTTTTGCCATCAAGGTGCAAATATATCAATGTTCCGGAATTTTAAATAAATTATTTTGCATTTAAGTAAAACTGTTGTACATTTGCAGTCCCAAAACCGTTTTGCGTTTTGGAACCAATCATTGAGATATGGTGTAATGGTAGCACTACAGATTCTGGCTCTGTCAGTGAGGGTTCGAATCCTTCTATCTCAACTGCCCCTTCGGGGGTTATGAGGCGGGGTAGCTCAGCTGGTTAGAGCGTCGGATTCATAATCCGGAGGTCGTGGGATCATGCCCCACTCCCGCTACGCCGCTTTCAGAAGAAAGTCAGAGTCCCCGGGGCTGAAGAGCCTCGGGATTTTTTGTATAAGCCATGTTTGTGTAAGCCAATGGAAGAGAAGCAGATATTCACCCTCTCCGATGCGCAGAAGCTCAATGCTCCCGCTGCGTTCATGACCATGCTCAAGCCTGCCGGCTCGGCATGTAACCTTGACTGCACCTACTGCTACTATCTGGACAAAGCTGTCCAATACGGCGGGAAGGAAGCACTGATGAGCGAAGATCTGCTGGAGGAATATGTCCGGCAGTATATTGAGGCCAACGATGTGGACAAGGTGACTTTCTGCTGGCATGGGGGTGAGCCGACGCTTGTCGGCTTGGAGTATTACAAGAAAGCCGTTGAGTTCCAACATAAATACGCCGCCGGCAAGACAATAGAAAACACTCTCCAGACCAACGGGACCCTTATCAATGAGAAGTGGTGCGAGTTCTTCGCATCAAACGGATTTCTGGTCGGACTTTCTCTGGACGGGCCGAAAGATATCCACGATGCTTTCCGGCGCAACCGGATGCGCAAGCCGACCTTCGACCGGGTGATGGAGACGGTGAGGATGTTCCGACGCAGCGGGGTGGAGTTCAATACTTTGAGTGTGGTGAACAAACTCAGCGAGAAGCGTGGGGCAGAGATCTACAGGTTTTTCAGAGACGTCGTAGGGAGTCATTATATGCAGTTCCTCCCCGCCGTGGAGCACACTGTCATGAAGGCAGACTATCGCAGGCCTCTTATCGTCTCTCCTGAGACATCTGGTGCTTCCCTTGCTCCCTGGAGCGTATCTGCCGAGGGCTACGGGCGCTTTCTTTGCGACGTGTTCGACGAGTGGGTGCGCAGGGATGTGGGAAACTATTATGTCCAGATGTTTGACTCGACCCTCGCCCTCTGGTGCGGCATGCAGCCCGGGGTGTGCACCATGGCCGAGACCTGCGGCGATGCGCTCGTGGTGGAGCACAACGGCGATGTGTATTCCTGCGATCATTTCGTGTATCCGCAGTACCTGCTTGGCAATATCAAAGAACATACTCTCAAGGAGATATACTCCACTGAAAAGCGCATCCGTTTCGGCCTTGCCAAGCGTAACGCTCTCCCTGCGGAGTGCCTGAAGTGCCGGTATTTCTTTGCCTGCCACGGTGAATGTCCGAAGCACCGCTTCGAGAAGGCGGAGGACGGGAGCCTGCGCAATTCGCTGTGCGAAGGGTTCAAGATGTATTTCGCCCATGTGGCGCCATATATGGATTATATGCGCGAGAGGCTGCAGGATGGCCAGGCTCCAGCACTTGTGATGGAGTACGCCCGCAGCCGCCGCGCTTGATATGTATGAAAAAGACAATTCTCATGCTGGCGGCGTTGCTGCTGCCTTTTTATGCCTTCTGCTCGGAAGAGCAGCGTTGGGCTGTGGTCAACATTTCCTCGTGCTTTTTGCGTGCGGCTCCCGATTATGAGTCTTCCTGCGAAAGCCAGTGTCTTATGGGGACGGTCGTGGAGGTGACGGGGTCCGACCGCTATTGGCGGAAGGTCAATGTCCCTGACTACAAAGGCTGTTGGACCAACGAGCTTGCACTTGCTTTCATGGATGAGGCTCAGAAGGAGGCTTATATCGCGTCCCCCAAGATGATTTGCACATCCCGTTACAGTACGCTCTTCGCTTCGGCGTGGGAAGGAGCTCCGGTGATCTGCGATTTTTCGATGGGAGACATTGTCCGCTATGCTCCCGGACGCAGACCTGGATGGACGCAGGTACTGCTTCCTGACGGGCGTGAGGCCTGGGCCAGATCATCCGATGTGGCCCCTCTTGGAGAATGGGCCGCTTCCCGCCATCCCGGCGAGGACGCTCTTGTCGATTTCGCAAAGACTCTTCTCGGTACCCCGTATATGTGGGGCGGCTGCACGCCCAAGTATTTCGACTGTAGCGGATTCACGAAGTTCGTCTATCTTATGAACGGTATCCTGCTTCCGCGCAACGCCCGCGAACAGATACATTGCGGGGTGGGAGTTCCATTTGATTTCTCCCGTATGCGGCCCGGGGATCTGGTCTTCTTCGGACGCAAGACATCCGACGGGAAGATAGCCTCAGTCACCCATGTGGCCATGTACATAGGGGACGGCCGTATCATCCACTCCTCGCAGCTGGTGCGCGTCAATTCGCTCCGTCCCGGAGAGACTGACAGTTACGGGCGCACCCCGATTGCTGTGCGGCGCATACTCGGACATGCCGACCGCTCCCGTTTCACATCTTTTTACTATATTTGCAACGATTAATCACACACGCATAATATTATGAATTTAAGAGGTATCAAAAAAGACATCGAATATGTGCTCGGGGCATTCATCGAGGATTGCTCCGTGGTGGCGACCGCCAACGCCAATGTGGCCCAGGCCAAAGTAGGTTCCCTCATGGAGGAGGCTGTGGACCTTTACAACGAGCTTCGTGACAAGGTCAACGCCAAGTTCGAGGGCTCCAGCAAGGCTTACTACACGGCTCTTCGCAAGGAGATCCTGACCAAGACGGATGCTCTCTACGAAAAACTCAGCGCAGCTGTGAAGGAGTCCGTCAAATAATGAGGCTCCGCACTTTTTCAGCCATATCAGTCGCGTTCCTGCTCTCTGCATGGGGCGCGACTGCCGGTATTCCGAAGACCCGCACGCAGGAAGTTGTCGAGACCGCGGTCTCAAGGCCACCGCTCTCGTCATCTGCGGTCGGCGTGTTCGCCATGAGGATGGACGGAGACACTCTGGCCAGCCATAATGCCCGTGTCAAGTTTGTCCCGGCCTCCAACATGAAATTGATTACCACCGGTTTGGCACTGGCCGGTCTTGGAGAAGATTTCCGTTATGAGACTTCGTTGGCCTATGACGGTGCCATCGTGGACGGAGTCTTGAAGGGAGACCTGTACATCATAGGGGGCGGAGACCCGACTACGGGTTCCAAAGCGCAGTGCGCGGAGCCTGTGGACGCCCTGTTCGCCTCGTGGCTTAAAATCCTCCGGACGGCGGGCATCAGTTCCATAGACGGCCGGCTCATAGGCGACCCGCGTTACCTGAGCGCCGTCACCCCGGAAGGGATGGGCTGGACTTATGACGACCTCGGCACCAATTACGGAGCGGGGCCCACGGGGTTGAATTTTTTCGAAAACGCCCAGAATTTCACGATAAAGCCGGGCTCATCGCCGGGGCAGAAACCTGACATACAGCCCCGTTATCCCGAGACACCATGGATGACATTTGTCAACCACGCCACCACCGGTGCAGCACGCACACGCAATACTGTCTATTACATCAACACCCACCTCTCCCCATGCGGCGAGTTTGCCGGGAGCTTCCCGGTGGACAGGAAAGGCTACACGCTTGAATGCTCCAACCGCTTTGGAGCTTATACCTGTGCGTACTACTTCTGTAAATACCTGAGAGTCAATGGTATACCTGTATCTGAAGGCCCTGCTGACATAAGCCCTTCCGGGCATGTGCGCCGCACTCCAGGGATGGTGGAGGATGGCACGGCGGCTGAGCCGCGTTCTCTGGCAAAGTTGGGAAGCACCCGCTCGGCGGCGTTGAAATCTATCGCCCGTGAGACAAATTGCGAAAGTGACAATTTCTTTGCGGAGACCCTGCTCAAGACCCTCTCGGTGAAGAGAGGCGGGGGTGCTGATTACGATTCCTGCATCCTGGCGGCCGAGTCGGCCCTTTCTTCGCTCGGTCTCAACCCGGACTCCGGATGCCGTATTTTCGATGGCAGCGGACTGTCCCGCAAAAATTACGTTTCGCCGTCGTTCTTCGTCAATTTCCTGACCGCGATGGCTGGGACTGATGTTTCCGGGGCATATCTGGCCTCTCTCCCGCAGCCGGGGGGAAAGGGGACGCTCGAATACAAGTTCCATTCGGCTGGTGCTGCTTTCCGCAGCCGTATCAGGATGAAGAGCGGCTCGATGAACGGAATACTCTGCTACAGCGGCTACATCCTGCCTCCGGACGGGGATCTGTCGCATGCTGTGGTTTTCTCTATACTGACCAACAACTGCACCGCTTCCTCCTGGGCCGTAAGTCCTCAGATTGACAAGATAATCGAGGCGCTCGCCGCAGAGAATTGACATATTATTTCTATTTTTGCATTTATGCGGAAAATATTGTCATCTCTGCTGTTCTTGTCGACCGTGCTGAGTTCCTGTACGGCCGTCTCTTCCATCGTGCACGATGACGAGGTGGTGGCCAAGGTAGGCAAGGACAAATTGTACCGCTCGGAACTTCAGCGCTTTATCCCGGCGTCTTCGACCCCGAAGGACAGCGCGGCCCTGGCTGCGAGATACATCAATTCCTGGGCGACGGACCGGCTGTATGTCAAGGTGGCCGAAGAGCAGCTTTCCAAGTCGGAGATAGATGTGTCGGCAGAACTTGAGGCCTATCGTCTCTCGCTTGTCAAGTACCGCTACGAGCAGCGTTATATCAGCGACCGTCTGGACACTCTTGTCACTGATGCCCAGATCTCGGACTACTACATGTCCCATCAGGAAGACTTCGTCCTGCAGCGGCCGGTGCTCAAGGTTCGGTTTGTGGATGTCATGAAGGACTCTCCAAACAAGGACCACGTCCTGAAGATGATTTCTTCGGAAGAGTATGACGAGTTCCACAGGGCGGACTCCATCACCGTGTCCTCAGCGTTGAGATATTTCGACAATTCCGATGTCTGGATGGATGCACGGGATCTGGCCTCGGAGTTCGGAGTGGATTATCTCGAGATGCTGTCCGCACTGAAAGACAAGATGATAAAGATCGAGCCGGAGGGAAGAGGCGACCTTCTTGCCGCTTATGTCTGCGACATACAGCGCAGCGGGGTGGCTCCTCTCGATTTCTGTGCGCAGGAGATCAGGGACATTATCCTGAGTGCGAGAAAGCATGCCCTGGTCAAGGGTTTGGAACGGGACTTGCTTGAGACGGCACTCGAAAACAGACAATTCGTAATTTATTGACAGATGAACATCTTGAAATCAGCAGTCTTTGCGGCCATGCTCAGCGTTTGCGCCGTGACTCAAGCCCAGAAATATCAAGGGGTTGTAGACAAATCCGTGGCCGTAGTCGGCAACGAGATGATATCCCTTTCGGATCTCGAGTCGCAGGTCCAGATGATGCGCGCCCAGGGGTACGGCTCCGACAGGAATATCCGCTGTGAAATACTCGAGAGCATGATGGAGTCAAAACTGTACCTGATGCAGGCCAGGATCGACTCTCTCACCGTGGATTCCGAGATGGTTTCGGCCGAGCTGAGCCAGAGGCTGGACCAGGTGCGCTCCGCTCTCGGAGGCGACGAGGAGGTGGAGGCTTATTTCAACAAGCCTCTCTACAAGCTCCGTCAAGAGTGGCAGCAGCAGATTGAACAGCAGAGCCTTACCCAGAAGGAGCAGCAGGAGATAGCCCAGGGTATCGCGGAGATCACCCCGTATGATGTGAAGCAGTACCTGGATACTGCTGACGTGTCTTCACTTCCTCAGGTCCCGACCAAATACCAGATGAGCCAGATCTGCATCTACCCTGATCGGGAGGCGGCTGCGCTCGCAGTCAAGGAGAGGCTTCTTTCCATTCGTGAGCGTATCATCAACGGCGAGAAGTTCGCCACTCTCGCCCGCCTTTACTCCGAAGACACCCAGAGCGCCAGAAAGGGAGGAGAACTCGGAATGGTGTCGAAATCTATATTCTGGCCCGCCTTCTCTGATGCGGCGATGGCTCTCAAGCCTGGAGTGATCTCACAGATAGTGGAGACTCCGGACGGTTACCATCTCATCGAGGTTCTGGAGAAGAAAGGTGACATGTTCAATGCCCGCCATATTCTCATCCGTCCTCAATATACGCTTGAAGACCAGGAGAAAGCGTTCAGCCGGCTTGACAGCATCCGCACCGCGATCGTCAAGGACAGCGTCATGACTTTCGAACTTGCGGCCCGCTTCTATTCCGAAGACCCTGCCACCCGTACCAACGGAGGCCTGATGGCCGACCCGAATACCGGTTCATCCTATTTCGACATCGATGAACTGAAGCCGCAGGACTACGAGGCGATCAAGGATCTCAAGCCGGGGGAGATTTCCGAACCGGTGGCCTCTCTTGACAACGAAGGCCGCAATGGAAACGTGGTCTACAAGATCATCAGGCTCGACAAGATCATACCGGCCCACACCGCAAATTTCGAGAACGACTACACGGAACTCCTCGCCCAAGTTAGGAACCGTCGCCAGATGGAGGCTCTCAACAAGTTCATCGATGACAAGATAGCGAGTACATACATAGTCATAGATCCGATGTTCTCCGACTGTGACTTCGCCCGCAAAGAATGGGATCAGAAAATCAGAAAAGAAGACTGATTTCAGTTGTAGCTGCGCTGGTTTCAGCGGCTCTCTCTCTGCTCGCCCAGACACAGGGCGAGCAGAGGGATTCTCTGTTGCGTCTGATCAGTGCGAGTTATATCGAGCAGGCGGAGCAGGGGGACGATTTCGTACGCAAGGCTGTTGATGCGACTTTCCTGCACAACGGCACATATCTCATAGCAGACAGTTCGGTCTGGAGCCAGAGCACCAACATCATCAACTGCATGGGCCATGTACGCATGCTCCAAGGTGATACCGAACTTACTAGCGACAAGCTGGATTACCTTGTGGACCAGGATCTTGCGCAGTTCCGTGGGGCACTCGTGCAGCTCCGGGACAAGCAGGACAACATGTTGCGCACCAGGGTTCTGGACTATAATACAAAAGACAGTGTGGCCGTATTCCGCGGAGGGGCATCGATGCGCAGCTCCGACGGGCAGATAATTGAGAGCGATGAAGGCCATTATTTCAATGCCCGCAATCTCTTTTCTTTCGAGGGTAGCGTCAACATGTACACGGACTCCGTCTTCGTCAGGGCGGACTCCCTCCACTATCTCTCAGATGTCAACAAGGCCGTGTTTGTCTCACCGATCGATTTCTGGAAAGACGACAACATGCTCTCCGCCGGCGGGGGCTGGTACAGCAGGCCTGACAACATTTTCTTTTTCTCGGGGGATGTGCGCGGATTGACCAGGGATCAGGAGAGCTGGAGCGACACGCTCTTTTTCTACAGGAGTAACAACGATGTGCTGATGCGTGGCCACGTCCAGATACAGGACAGCACGCGCAGCACAGCCGCCGTCTCGGATTACCTTTTCTATAAGGATACCCTATCCAAAGTGACGCTCCGGGACAACGCTGCCGTGGCCCTGTGGTCAGAAGATGAAGAAGGCCAGATAGATACGACGTACTTCGGGGCTGATACGCTGATATATAATACGATACGCCGCTGCGATATCCAGGAGGCTGAAGTCACAGCTGCCGCTGAGCGCCTCAAGACAATCAACGGAGATCCTGTGGCGGAGTTCCGTCGCCGTGCTGCCGAGCAGGCTGCCAGAGAAAAGGAGGAGGCTGCGAAGAAAAATGCGGCAGGTCAGTTCCCGATGGCACCGCAGTCAAGTGCCCCAAAGACAGCGGAAGGTACCTCCGATGCTCCGGTAAAGGCTTCCGGGGCGCAGGGAGCTTCCTCTCAGATAGACACCTCCGCCGTTGGCGCAGGACTTGCCCCGCGCGACACGCTTGCCGCTGCGGACAGTCTGGTTTCGGCAGCCGACAGTCTTGCCGCTGTGCCTCCGCCGGACACCTCGCGGGTGGGTTTTCTCACGGGACTTGGCAACGTCAAGGTCTTCCGCGCGGATATCCAAGTACGCTGCGATTCTGTGCAGTTCAGCGAACTAGATTCGATAGCCCGTTTCTACAAGGACCCTATAATATGGAACGAAGGCCGCAGACAGTACAGTTCCGACAGTCTTTTCGTGCTTGTCAAGAGCCAGGGAGTGGACAGGGCAAGCCTTATGTCCAACGCGTTCATCGCGGTGGATGAAGACAGTCTGCACTTCGATCAGATCCGAAGCTCCGAGGTGATGGCCTATTTCGACAAAGACACCAAACTGCGGCGTTTTGATGCTCTCGGTGGTGTGACGGCCCTGTTCTACCTCAAAGAGAATGAGACACTTGCGACTGTAAATAAAGTTGAGGCCCGCATGCTTTCGGCTACTCTCAAGGACGGGGATGTGGACAGGATATATTATTATGACAGCCCGAAAAACGATGCCTACCCACTGGCGCAGCTCTCTGAGGTGGACCGCGTTCTCAAGGGCTTTGTGTGGAAGCCGGAACTCCGCCCACGCGGGAAATCCGACATCACGGATCTTTCTTTGAGAAGCTCTCAGCGCGCTGCCCTGCGTGCCCGTCCGCGCACGGCGTTTCCCCACACTGAAGTCTACTATCCAGGCTATATGGCCGATGTCTATGCCGCGATAGACTCCATCCGCCAGCGTCGGAACTCCCCGCGTCCGGACAGCCTTCATGTGGAGGATTCTGTAAGGCTGGCCGCCCCTGCAGATTCTGTCGCTGTCCTTGATTCCATATCTCTGGCGCCGAAGGACAGCATTGCGGTGGCCGATTCCCTGTCTGCCCCGGAAGCTGTGGAGGAGCAGTACATGAGCAAGGCTGAACTCCGCAGGGCGATGCGCAAGGCAAGAAGGGATGCCCGGTGGGCTGAACTCGATGCCCGTGACGCCGCCCGCAAAGCCGCCAGGGAGAAGAAGCGCGAAGAGAAGCGGCTCAAGCGTGAAGCGCGCCGCGCCGCGCGAGTAGCCAGGGAAGAAGCCAAGGACGCGGCCCTTTTGCAGAAATATATAGAGTATTACGAAAAACAGAAAGAAAGAGATGAAAGAAAACAAAAACCTGAGCCTGCCCGAGAACGCACATCGGGAGCTGAAACCGGGGGAAGTGTACAAACCCCTGCTGAGTCCTGACGAAAAGCCTCTCGAGGTCACTCCGTACTCGGTGGCCATGGGGCTGCTGATGACGGTGCTTTTCTCTGCAGCGGCAGCTTTCCTGGGCCTCAAGGTCGGACAGGTGTTCGAAGCGGCGATCCCTATCGCCATTATCGCTGTCGGTATGACAGGTGCCCTCGGCAAGAAGGGCGGCCTTGGGCAGAACGTCATCATCCAGAGCATCGGAGCATGTTCCGGAGTGGTAGTTGCCGGTGCTGTATTCACCCTTCCTGCCATATATATACTCGGGCTTGATGTCAACTTCTTCCAGATGTTCCTCAGCTCTATGCTCGGAGGTTTCCTCGGAATACTATTTCTCATACCTTTCCGCAAGTATTTCGTCAAGGAGATGCACGGGAAATATCCTTTCCCGGAAGCTACCGCCACTGCGCAGGTGCTTGTCAGCGGCGAGAGCGGAGGAAGCAGCGCCAAGACGCTCCTTGCCGCAGGCCTTGTGGGAGGTCTTTATGATTTCGTGGTGTCCACATTCGGGGCATGGGCGGAAACGCTCAGCACCACCGTCATGCATTGGGGACAGGTTGTCGCAGACAAGGCCAAAGTCGTGCTCAAACTCAACACCGGGGCCGCTGTCCTGGGCCTGGGCTACATCGTGGGGCTCAAATATGCTTTCATCATCTGCTGCGGCTCTTTCCTTGTATGGCTGGTGATAATCCCTCTTATGAATCTGATTTGGGGCGGCCAGGTCATCGACATGATGGGAACCGGGATAACCACCGCCATCTCCGACATGTCGGCTGATCAGATTTTCAAAGATTACGCCCGCCATATAGGCATCGGCGGCATCGCTACCGCAGGGATCATAGGCATCATCAAAAGTGCCGGTGTCATCAAAAGCGCCATCGGGCTTGCTGCCGGAGAATTCCGCCGCAAGGACGGGGGATCCGCGGTCAAAGTGGAACGTACACAGGAGGACATTCCGATGAAATCTGTCGTATGGGGGATAGCGGTCGCTCTTCTCGCGGTGTTCTGCTTCTTTGCTCTTGGCGGTGTGGTGGACAACGTATGGCAGGCTTTGATAGGCCTTGTCATCGTGGCCGTGATATCATTCCTATTTACCACTGTGGCTGCCAACGCCATCGCTATAGTGGGAAGCAACCCTGTCAGCGGAATGACCATCATGACCTTGATAATCACGGCGCTTGTCCTTGTGGTTGTCGGACTTAAAGGCAATGCCGGCATGGTTGCAGCCCTGATCATAGGAGGGGTAGTATGCACCGCCCTCTCTACTGCCGGAGGCCTGATCACCGACTTCAAGATCGGATATTGGATCGGCACCACTCCGCGCAAGCAGGAGACGTGGAAATTTGTCGGCGTGGCTGTGGCAGCCGCTACTGTCGGTGGCGTTATGCTTATTCTCAACAAGACATACGGCTTCACCGGTGAGGGTGCCCTCGTAGCCCCGCAGGCCAACGCCATGGCCGCCGTCATCCAGCCTATGATGAACGGGGGCAATGCCCCGTGGTTGCTTTACGGTATCGGTGCGCTTATCGCCATACTCCTTACCGTGTTCAAAGTTCCAGCCCTGGCTTTCTGCCTCGGCATGTTCATCCCTATTGATCTTAACCTTCCGTTGCTTTTGGGTGGAGCCATTTCCTGGTTCGTCAGCTCACGCAGCAAGGACAAGGCTGTCAATGCTGCCCGTCAGGAGAAAGGCACGCTCATCGCCAGCGGCTTCATAGCCGGCGGAGCGCTGATGGGAGTTGTTTCCGCCGTGCTGAAGTTCGCTAAAGTAGACTGGTATCTTTATGGGTGGAACACTCCTGGTGCGTCAGGGGCTTCCGGAGCAGAGATGATAGCCATCATACCTCTTGTCGCCATCTGCGCTTACATGATCCTTGCCACGCTGCGCGGCGGTAAAAAATAATGGTGGCGGCCAAGTGCCTCATTTACAGTGAGAAAGCACTTTTTCCTATCCTGAATTAGGGTAAGGGAAAGTGCTTTTTGCATTGAGTCTCAGGGCGTTATCCGCCACCGTTATCCTGCCGCCTCTATTCTGCGTAGAGGCTGACGATGTTGAGAATGACCTTGGAGGCCTTTTCCATGCTCTCCACCGGCACCCATTCATAGCGCCCGTGGAAGTTGAGCCCGCCGGCGAAGATGTTCGGGCATGGAAGGCCTCTGAATGATAGGTTCGCCCCGTCGGTACCGCCGCGTATCGGCTGGATGTGAGGTTTGATGCCGGCCATCTCCATTGCTTTCATTGCTTTCTCCACCACGTGGTAGTGCGGCTCCACCTGCTCGCGCATGTTGTAATACTGGTCCTTGAGCGTCACGGTCACGCAGTCCTTGCCGTAGCGGAGGTTGATGAACGCCGCGCACTCGTTGATGACTTCTTTCTTCCTCTCGAACTTGGCCCTGTCATGATCCCTAATTATATAGGTGAGGGTTGTTTCTTCCACGCTGCCCTTGCAGGCGACGATATGGAAGAAGCCCTCGTAGTCCTGCGTGCACTCCGGCCTCTGGTCCTGCGGAAGCAGGGAGATGAACTCGTTGGCTATGATGATGGAATTGAGCATCTTGCCTTTGGCATACCCCGGGTGTACGTTGCGTCCCTGGATGTGTACGACGGCTGATGCGGCGTTGAAGTTCTCGAATTCGAGTTCTCCGACCTCGCCCCCGTCCATGGTATATCCGTAGTCTGCACCGAACTTCTTGACATCGAACTTGACTACGCCCCGTCCGATTTCCTCGTCCGGAGTGAAACCGATCTTGATGTCACCATGCTTGAATTCCGGGTGCTCCACTATGTACTGCACGGCGTCCATTATCTCTGCAACGCCTGCCTTGTCGTCTGCTCCCAGCAGGGTGGTGCCATCGGTGGTGATGATGGTTTCTCCCTTATGTGCGAGGAGCTCCGGGAAGTCAGAGACTTTGAGGCTGAGCCCATCCACTCCCTTGAGAGGAATGTCCGAACCGTCATAGTTGCTGATTATCTGAGGCTTGATGTCTGCTCCGGATGCATCTGGGGCTGTGTCCACATGGGCGATGAAGCCTACGGCCGGCACCTTCTTTCCGATGTTTGACGGTATTGAAGCCATGACATAGCCCCATTCGTCGAGCTCCGCCTTGATCCCGAGAGCGCACAGTTCGTCTTTGAGGAGCCTGAGCAGGTTGAGCTCTTTCTCCGCTGACGGCTGGCTTTCGCTTTCTTCGTTGGACTGCGTGTCTATTGCGACATAGCGCAGAAATCTGTCTTTGATATTTTCCATATATAATAGATGTTTATGTCTTGCCGTGCAATCGTGTAAATTTAGCAAATTTGACGGAAATGGCACTTCTGCGCGGGCCCGAAAGCACTGTGCAGCGTATGGAGTCAAGATTTTTTGAAAAAATTGAGAAAAAGTTTGCACTTTCAAATTTAATGACTACCTTTGCAATCCCTTTCGGGGGAGAACAAAAGATCATTGACAATACTGAGAGAGAAACGAGGTAAGAAAGATAGAAATTAGATTAGTCTGAGTAAATTGTGAAAGAATCGAGTCTTATCGGTTCCGAAGAATTGAGGGACTACAATTTCAGAGTCAAGAAGAATAGGCAAGAAAGACAGAAATGTCGATTCACACGAGAGAAAGAGGAGAAGGGCGAACGGGGGATGCCTAGGCTTCCGGAAGCGATGAAGGACGTGGTAAGCTGCGAAAAGCTCCGGGGATCCGCAAACGGGAAGAGATCCGGAGGTGTCCGAATGGGGGAACCCGCACGCATGAAGTGCGTGCAGCGCGCGAGCGCGGCGAACGCAGGGAACTGAAACATCTTAGTACCTGCAGGAGAAGAAAGAAACATCGATTCCCTGAGTAGTGGCGAGCGAAAGGGGAGGAGCCTAAACCGTGCGCGTCAAGGCGCGTGCGGGGTTGTAGGAGTTTCCATTGGGATCATGCCAGGAACCGGAACCGTCTGGAAAGTCGGTCCGCAGAGGGTGAGAGGCCCGTACGGGTAACGAGGCGTGATTGAGGAGACCACCTGAGTAGGGCGGGGCACGAGGAATCCTGTCCGAATCCGCGGGGACCATCCCGCAAGGCTGAATATTACCGGAAGACCGATAGCGGACCAGTACCGTGAGGGAAAGGTGGGAAGAACCCCGAACAGGGGAGTGAAAAAGAACCTGAAACCGTTCGTCTACAAGCGGTCGGAGCCGAGAGGCGACGGCGTGCCTTTTGCATAATGAGCCTACGAGTTGCGTCACGCCGGCGAGGTTAAGCCCTTAAGGGGCGTCAGCCGGAGCGAGAGCGAGTCTGAACAGGGCGTTCAGTCGGCGTGAGCAGACGCGAAACCTAGTGATCTACCCATGGCCAGGGTGAAGGCGCCGTAACAGGCGCTGGAGGCCCGAACCGGTTTACGTTGAAAAGTGCTCGGATGAGCTGTGGGTAGGAGTGAAAGGCCAATCAAACTGGGAGATAGCTCGTACTCCCCGAAATGTCTTTAGGGACAGCCTCGGTCATGTCTGCGTGAGGTAGAGCTACTGATAGGAAGAGAGGGCTTCGCCGCCTGTCAATTCCTGACAAACTCCGAATGCGCGCAGTCCAGAGACCGGGAGTGAGTCGTCGGGTGCTAATATCCGTCGGCGAGAGGGTAAGAGCCCAGACCTCCAGCCAAGGCCCCCAATAGCAGTCTAAGTTGAGACGAAACGAAGTGACGCCGCAGAGACAGCCAGGATGTTAGCTCGGAAGCAGCTATTCATTCAAAGAGTGCGTAACAGCTCACTGGTCGAGCGGCGATGCGTGGATGATGAACGGGCATCAAGACTGCAGCCGAAGCTGAGGACGCGTCATGTGACGCGTGGTAGGGGAGCATTCCAGCCAGCGCCGAAGGGAAGCCGTGAGACTTCCTGGAGCGACTGGAAAAGAAAATGTAGGCATAAGTAACGACAAAGGGGGCGGAAACCCCCTCACCGCAAGCCCAAGGATTCCTGAACAACGTTAAACGGATCAGGGTAAGTCGGGGACTAAGGGGAAGCCGAGAGGCGCACCCGATGGCGAGCCGGTCAAGATTCCGGCACTCGCCGCGCAGGCTATCTGGAGACCCGGGAGTGACACTGCCGCCGTCTGACGGAATAGACGGTTGAAGGACGTAGGGGGACTGAAATCCGACAGTACCGCGAGGCTTCGGCGGAGCGGACAGCGCAGGTAACCATACCGGCAAGAAAATCCAGGGAGCGCGTAGAGCGCGGCGACCCGTACCGTAAACCGACACAGGTGGGCGAGGAGAGTATCCTGAGGTGCTCGAGTGAATCACGGCTAAGGAACTAGGCAAACTGACCCCGTAACTTCGGGAGAAGGGGACCCTGCGAGAGCAGGGCGCAGAGAAATGGCCCAGGCGACTGTTTACCAAAAACACATGGCTATGCTAAATCGTTAAGATGACGAATATGGCCTGACACCTGCCCGGTGCCGGAAGGTTAAGAGGGGGGCTCAGCGAAAGCGAAGGCCTGAATCGAAGCCCCGGTAAACGGCGGCCGTAACTATAACGGTCCTAAGGTAGCGAAATTCCTTGTCGGGTAAGTTC
>CAKUYG010000025.1 GCA_934702165.1 uncultured Bacteroidales bacterium
TTGTCGTCAATCTGTCTTAAGGCATCCTCGGCGGAGCCGTCGACCTTGAATTCGAAGACATAGATCCTGTCCTTGGTCCAGCATACGGCATCGGCCCGACCTGCGGCAGACTTTACCTCGGCCCGTGTGTAGTAGCCGAGCAGGGAGAAGATGAGGTATATGATGGTCTGAAAGTGCTTCTCGGTCTTGTTCTCAAGGTCATAAGGGATGCCGGCGAGGAAGGACTGGAGGAGCGTGAGGGCCTTGTCGATGTCGTGGCGGTACATGGCGACGAAGAACTGCGCGACGAAGCCGCTGCCGGTCATCATCCTGCTGCGGTACTGTGCCAGAAGCCCCTGAGTGAATCCGATCTTGACTTCCCTGTTGGGGTAGCCCAAGGTGTAGAGATGCAGGTCGCGGTCGTAGTCCTTGATGGTGAGATAGCCGGTCTGGTAAAGCATCGGGAGGACGTTGTCGCTGATTTCAGGGGACACGTCGAAGTCCGACTCCGGGATCATCGGCATGCTGTCGAGAGTGGTTTCATCAATATCCGAGTTTCTCAGTCTCTCAAGGAGGAACGTCGGAGTGCCGGTGTCGAACCAGTAGCTGCCGAAGTCCTTGGCATCAAGCGACTTGATCAGGCTGAACGGGTTGTAGATGTCTTCAGACCCGGCGCAGAAGTGGTAGCCGTCATAGTTGCGTTTGAGTTCTTCCAGAGTCTCTTCGCAAGACTGGCCTAGGCTCTCGGACATTCTCCTGACGGATTCTTTCATCTGAGATTCCAGCTCGCTCTGGGATATGCCGCAGATGGCGGAGTATTCGGGCATCATGGAGATGTTCTGCAGGTTGTTGAGTTCGCTGAAGATGCTGAGCTGCGCGAACTTGTTGATGCCGGTGATGAAGACGAATCTCAGGTAAGGGTCGAGACTCTTGATGGGACTGTAGAAGTTCCTCATTATCTGTCTCATCGGGGCGAGTCTCTGCTGGTCGTTCATCACATCGAGAAGAGGTGCGTCGTACTCATCGATGATGACTACGGCCTTCTCGCCGGTCTGTTTGACAGCCCTTTGTACGAGCCCCTCGAATCTTTGATTGATTTGAGTTTCGGTCTCGACTTTTCCGTAAATTTCTTCGTATCGGCTGAGTTTCAGGTTCAGTTCGCTTGTCAGCTGCTCCTCGTCAAGGTGCTTCGCCGTGGACATGTCGAAGTGGAACACGGGGTGCTTTGGCCATTCTTTCTTCAGCTTCCCGGCCTCCAGACCCTCGAACAGCTCCTTGTCTCCGGCGAAATAGCTGTGGATGGTGGAGGAGAGCAGCGACTTTCCGAAGCGCCGCGGCCGGCTGAGGAACACATATTTATACGTATCAGCCAAATCATGTACGAATCCTGTCTTGTCGATGTAGAGATATCCTTCCTCGACAATTTCCCTGAAAGTCTGCACCCCTATCGGGTACTTTATCCTTTTCTCCTCCATAGCCATAGTCAATTAATGTCCAACCCCCCAAAGATAACGAATATTCTGAAAACATGAGGTGATACCTTGCGTCGCTACAATCTAAAGCTGCCGTTATTTGGCATTGACGTGGATTATATTTGCGCTATTAAGAGTTTAGGGTAGCAAATAGCCTTAAATGACCAAGTATGAACTTGACAGGGGGGGTAAATATGGTATTTTTGTCAAAATAAGATATTATGGACGCATCAACTAGTGTAAACCAAATGTTGTCGGGCAATAAGATTTTTGTGCCGACTTATCAAAGAGCTTATTCTTGGGAAGATAAGCAGACTAAACAATTTCTGGCGGATCTGCAGAATTATGTAGAGAGCCATTCTGCATCATGTTATTATTTCGGACATTTTCTGTTCGAGGAAAAAGACAAGTGCACTTTTGCCGTCATTGATGGGCAACAGCGTTTGACTACTATCACTATTTTCATCTCTGCCATTTACAGCAGATTGGAAGAGTTTTGCGGAACTTTGTCGGAGGACGACAGATTTCTTTATGGAACGCTTGTTAAGGTGGGACAAACTTACAGGTTTTCAACCGTTGATTACGACAATCAGCTGTTCCGGGACTATGTTATCAATAAAGTAAAGACTGATCGCAATGGGCTGGATACAGAATCGCAGAAGCGCATTGTTGCGGCTTACGACTACTTTGTGAGTCAATTGAAAGAGTATGACGAGGAAGCTTTACATTGTATGTTGGCTGCAGTCGTAAATGCCACTTGTACAACGCATACAGTGAAAGATGAGGCAGAGGCCATACAAATGTTCATATTCCAAAACAACCGTGGTAAGAAACCGTCCAACCTTGAAATAATCAAAGCACAGTTTTTATACAACATCCATCTTTATTGCACCTCGGAGGACGAAAAGACCGAATTGGTAAATGAAGTGAAGAATCGCTTTGAGCATATCTACAAATCGATATCAAAGATAGAAGGCAATATAGATGAGGATGATATACTCACATACACTTTGCGTGTGTACTTCAATAGCCTGGATGTAAGCAATGCCTTGCAAAAAGTGGATGATGAATTAGGCAAAGAAGATTCACGTATCGATTTCATACGCAATTTTACCAATTCGCTTTCTGTAAGTTTCGAAAAAATGGACGTTTTCTTCCACAACGAGCAGACGGACATCGCGGCACACACACTGTGGATCATCGGACAGCCAGCAGTCATTTTCCCATTTGTAATCAAGGCTTATAGCAAAGGTGTTTCGGATGACGATTTCAGATTGTTAGCCAAGGCTCTAACCTCCATATTCCTGCGCCATAGAGTGATTGGTACGCGCGCTGTTCTCACAGGGAGGCTAAATGATGTATTCAAGAATTTTGCAGGTGATGTTCACCCTGTAGCCGACCATATAGAATGGATGAAAACAACAACAGACGGCTGGTGGGATTATTGGAACAATACAGAATTCAGACGTGTGCTTGAAGGCAATTTTGACGGAGGCCATGGCGTCGCCAAAATTATTCTATGGCTCTATGAGAATCACCTCATCGAGAAAGGCAAGTCTGGCTATGGTTTGAAACGTTATGATGCGGTGGAGGAATCCCAGTGTGAGCACATTGCTCCAAACACGGAAAATCAAGATGCCAATAGTGGCTATTGTCCATATGATGACGAATTCAGAGAGTCGTATCTAAATTGCCTCGGAAACTACTTGCTGCTTTCTGGCCATCATAATGAATCTATCGGGAATACGTCTTTCGAAGCCAAGCGAAGCACCTATACCCAGTTGCTCCAACAGCAGGAAGTCCGTAATATGACAGAACAAGATCATATTTGGGACAAGAAAAAAATAAAAGAAAGAAAAGATCGTATTGTTGAATTCATAATGAGGACATTCTGATCTGTTATTAAGAATCGGTGGCGGGTAAGCCTCTGATTCACAGCGTAAAAGCAAAAGTGCCTGTCGGGAAATCCTGATAGGCACTTTGCGTATAAAGCTGTTGTTCAGCGAGTTGCTTGCCACCGCTCAATCAAGGCCCGACTTTATGGCGACACTTATCGCAACCCTATTTCAGCGTCTTGCGCAGCGGCAGCTTGCGCAGACTCCGGATGCCTTTGACGACGCTGCGGGCGTTGCGCTCCGCACCGATCTCGGAAGAGTGCGTGTGGTCGCCCTGGAAGTGCTTGTCCGCTTCTTCCTTGGACAGCTTGTCGAGGGCAGAGGCTGAGATTTCGTTGAGGTCTATGAACCATGCTCCGGTCTGCTCGGCGGCCTCGCGGCTCCACTCCTTGTAGTCCTTTTCGCGGATGATTCTGCCGTTCTCATCGCGCATGTTGCGCGGTGTGATGCTCATGACGATAGGGATGGCTCCCTTCTCCTTGGCATCGAGGCAGAATTTACGGATATACCAGCCGAAACTGTAGATCCCCTCGTTGAGCCCTGTCGGCTCCATCTTCATCAACTCCTTCTCGTTGCCGTTGCCCTTAAGTTCTCCGCGGGCCTTGCCTGTGTTGATCGGGCCGCCGTCGTTGTGGCCGAACTGTATCAGCACATAGTCTCCCGGCCGGAGTTCGTCATAGACCACGTTCCAGCGGCCCTCATCAAGGAATGTCCTCGCGCTGCGGCCGGCCTTGGCATGGTTGTCAACGGATATCTTCTTGGGGTTGAAGTATTTGCTTATGACCTGGCCCCAACCTACTTTGCCGCTCGTCGATGTGTCGTCGATCTTTCCGGTGGAGTCTCCGATTATGAAAAGCACCGGCTTGCCTTCCTGCCTTACAGCGCTTTCGTAGTGCTTCTCCGGAAGAAGGTAAGAAGACAGGGCGATGTCCGGGCGTTTGCGGAGTTCCTGCGCGAAGGTCTCAGCGTTGATCACGGCGCCGAATGATGACGGGTGGATGTTGTCGCTGTAGTAGAGATAGTCCACTTTGGCGGAGTCGAAGACGTTGTTGTATTTGTCGCAGATGGCTGCGTTGAAGTCGATGAACGGTACGCCTTTTTCCTCTGCGATGGCTTTTATGACTTCAGTCTTGTCTGTGCTCGGATGTATCTTGCCGTCCTCCCCGCGGCCCTTGCGGGATGTCAGTGAGAGAAGCAGCGGATTGGCGCCGCGTGCACGGATCTCATCGATATAGATGCGCAGGTACTCGCCGTAGGTGTAGATCCTCTCGCGGGTACCGTTGCCCGGGAGTATCACTTCAGTATACTCCTTGCCGCTTCCCGGGAGAATCCCTCGGAAGCGTCCGTCTGTCATCTCGCGGCCTCCGGTCCTGTCGTTGTGGCCGAGCTGGATGATGGCCCAGTCTCCTGGCTTCATCGCGTGCAGGGCGGGGAAGAGCCAGTTTTTGTAGAACGAGCGGGTGCTCTCACCTCCAAGGGCGTGGTTCTCCACCGTTATCTTGTCTGTGTCAAACCAGTTCTGGATGAAGTAGCCCCAGCCCCACTGTCCGTTGCTGCCGTTGCCGTCGACTTCTGTGCGCATGGTGGAGTCCCCGAGCAGGAAAAGCACCGGATTATTTCCTTTGCGGTGTGATCCTGGCACTGGACGTTCAGTGTAGTATTGGTTGAGACTGTCGAGTACGGGGCCGAATTCAGCACCAGTCGTCCTGGCAAGTTCGCGTGCCTGGGCGGGGATCTTGCGGAACTCGGCGTCAGGATCAAGAATGCCCGTCTGGGCATAGCAGGCAGCCCCGCTGAGGAGCAGAGCTGCACTGAGTATGTGTTTTATTTTCATTTCAATACTTGAGATTAACAGCTTCTTCCGTGTTGCCGTCCACAGGGACGATGGTGAAACTGTAGCTGTTCACCACGGTCTCGTCGATGATGTAGCGCGGGTTGATCGGCGCACCCCATGAGTTGTCGCCGCCGATGCCCATCATCACCTTGTCGATGCAGATCTCGACGTAGTCACGCGGTTTGATATCATTGATATGTGTCTGGCGGCGGCCGTTGGTCACATCGACATCCTGATTGTTGTAGTAGTTGGTCTGCACAGGGCGTCCGCTCTCAGCCGAGTCGAAGTCCTCCACTGAGTTGCGTAGGGCGTTGAACTCGAAACTGCCGTCTGCCAGCACTGCAAGGCCCTTGCCGGAGTCATCGGTGAACGTGGCCCAGCGCACATCAGTGCGGTGTCCGTTCTCCTGCGGGCGGATGTATGGGAAATACATCTGCTCGGCAGTTGTCTTGTAAACACCCAGAAGAGAACCTGTCTTGCGGTCCCAGTAGTTCTCTCCCTCACCGCGGCCGTAGTAGCTTACATTGTGCATGGAGACCGGGAGCCTGAGCCTCAGCCCGATGCGTGGAAGGGTCGGCTGGTTTTTGCCGGAAGCGGCCTGCACTGCATCAAGGGTGCTGCTGACACGCATCGCCCCGTCGGCCCGGATAGTGTAGGTGACGGTGAAGTCACGGTCCATTTGACTGTATACTGCCTTCACTATGGCGGAGCCTCCCTTGACACGTCCGCTCAATGAGGTCACGTTGAACTCCTTTGATGCCTTTTTCCAGCCTTCTGAACGGGCCGGGAGGCGATTGCCGTAGTCGTTGTCTGTAGGGCCTCTCCAGAAGTTCGGCCTGAATCCGAAGCCCTTGTCGATATATTCGGTACCATTGACTTTGTATGAGACAACGCTGCCTTCAGCGCGGTCAAACACGAACTCAACTGAAGTTCCCTTGACCGTCATGGAAGTGCCGTCATCGCTGATGTCGAACTTGCCCTTTACTGACGGAGCGGAAGGTTTGCTGCCGTCGAGGCTGAGACCGAACTGCTCGTATCCCGCCACATGGCCCTTAGGAAGTCCGAGGCTGGAGTTGCGCACGATCGCCTTTACGGTGAGGAGATACTCCACTCCCGGCTTGCGCTCTCCGATCCTGAACGGTATGGTGGCGATGCCGCTCTGCTCCGGTTCCACATCCGGGCCGGCGAATGTGCCGCTGTCGATCACCTTGCCGTCTGCAGTGACCTCGAAAGTGTAGTCGTATTCGTTGAGGTTGGTGAAGAAGTGGCGGTTGGTGATCATTATCTTGCTCTTGGAGAGGTCTTCCGGCTCGAAGAGAAAGTTCTGGTAGACTTTCTTGACTTCGGTCATGGCCGGGTGCGGCTTCCTGTCAGGGGAGATGAGGCCGTTGCAGCAGAAGTTGCCGTCGGATGGGGTCTGGAAGCCGAAATCCCCGCCGTATGCCCAGAATCCGCCGTCGCGGTCCACCCATATACCCTGGTCCACCCAGTCCCAGATGTAGCCTCCCTGCATCTGGCGTGCGTTGTAGAACACATCCCAAAGGTCTGCAAGGTCGCCCGTGCTGTTGCCCATCGAGTGTGAGTACTCGCAGGCGATGTACGGCTTGGTGAGTTTGCGGTTGTCGATGGCCCTCAGGCTGGATTCGGTAGGGTACATCGGCCAGATGATGTCGGTGTCTCTCTCACTTCCGGCTCCGCCGTAGACGATAGGGCGCATCTTTTCCTTGGCACGCAGGACGTCGTAGCAGTTGTAGAAATTGACGCCGTTGCTGCACTCGTTGCCGAGGGAGAATATCACTACGCAGGCGAAGTTCTTGGTGCGCTCGTACATGTTGAGCTCCCTTTCGAGCTGCAGAGGGTAGACGCTCGGGTCGTTTGCGAAGCCTCTCCATCCGTGGCTCTCGACGTTGGCCTCGCTGCAAACGTAGAATCCGTATTCGTCACAGAGCTCGTAGAAGCGGCGCTGCTGCGGATAGTGGCTGGTGCGGATGGCGTTGATGTTGTGCTGCTTCATCAGATCGAAATCCTTGCGCATCACTTCCTCTGATACCACGTGCCCGCCGTACGGGGCGTGCTCGTGGATGTTGACTCCCTTGATCATCACACGCTTGCCGTTGATGTAGTAGTTGGTGCCCACGATGAACGAACTGCGGAACCCTACTTTGTGTGAGGTGTATTCGATGGTGCCGTCAGGGTTGGTGACGGCAAGCAGGGCGGTGTACAGGGACGGCTTTTCCGCGCTCCATGCGTCCACGTTCATCACGCAGTGGCTGAACTGCACATAGTCCCCGGCTGTGAGGTCGTCTCCGGTCGGGTCTACGTATGCCTTGCGTGTCTCGCTCCAGATGGTCTTGCCGGACGGGTCAAGCAGGCTGAGGTTCAGTTTGACTTTGCCTGTGGTGTCCCCGAGGTTGGCGAGTTTGACCTTGTAGTCAAGCATGCCGTGCTTGAATGTAGGGTCGAGAGGGGAGTCCACCACTATGTCCCTGATGAGGATCTCCGGGCGTGAGGTCAAGTATACGTCCCTCTCGATGCCGCTTACTCTCCAGAAGTCCTGGCACTCGTAGTAGCTTCCTGTGGACCAGCGGTGCACCTCGAGGGCGAGCAGATTCCTGCCAGGCTGGAGGAACGGGGTTATGTTGAATTCAGCCGGATCCTTTGAGTCCTCTGTGTACCCGGCTTTCTGTCCGTTGACATAGAGCCAGCAGGAGGACTTCACGCCTCCAAGCTGGAGGAAAATCTCGCGTCCGTCCCAGTCGGAAGGAACTGTGAACCAGACCCTGTATGCTCCTCCCGGAATCTTCTCCGGGAAGGCCGGCTCTTTCTTCGCGCCTGTGTTGGGGTCCATCTCGAATGGGGAATTCACGTAGATAGGGGTGCCGTAGCCGTTGAATTCCCAATTCGAAGGTACGGCGATGCTTCCCCAGGCGGAGTCGTCATAATCAGGATTCCAGAAATCCTTCGGGAGATCCCGGAAATCCTCGGCGTAGGAGAAGTTCCACTCCCCGTTGAGGCATTTGTAGTATTCGGAATCTGAATACTTGCCCTTGAGCGCCTGGTCACGGCTGCTGAAGAGCATGTAGTCGGCGTGCGGGTATTCTTTGCCCCATGCCGGGACGGAGCGGTCTTTCCACTCGTCCTGGGCCGTGGCCGACATGGTGATGGCCATGATGGCCATGAATGTCAAGATGGTTCTCTTCATCGGTTGTCAGTTTTTGTTGATTGTTATCCTTTTATGCTTATGTTGAAGCCCTCGTCCAGCAGCGGCTGCACGAGCTGACGCATCCTCTCCTCACTGAATTTCTCAAGGCCCTCCTGCGGGGTGGGACGGGCTATGGTGTAGACCATGATTTCACGTGGGTGCAGTTCTCGCGCTATCTTCATCCAGCCATCGAGGACTTCCGGACTCGACGAGTCGAAGTCGTTGCTCTTCAGGAACATGGTCTGGAGGACAAAGTTCCCCTTGAACTGTCTGAGGGCTTCGGCCACGCGCAGCGGGTCATATCCCGGGGCCGGCCTGTTGATGCGGGCTGCGAGTTCAGCCGTGGGTGCGTCAATCTTCATTATGGGGTTGTCCACCTTGCGCAGCGCCTCGAAAATTGCCGGGATGTGAACCCTGGTGGCATTTGAGAGCACTGAGACGGCGGCTTCCGGATAGTAGCGGTCGCGCAGGGCGATGGTGTCGTCGATTATCTGAGGAAACTCCGGGTTGAGGGTGGGTTCTCCGTCTCCGGAGAATGTGATGGAGTCAATCCCGACGCCTTCGGCACTCAGCTTGCCGAGTTTCTCTTCCAGGGCTTCCCGGACATCGGCGGCGGAGGGCAGTTTCCTGTCTTCAAGGCCGTCACGGTTCCATCCGCACTCGCAGTAGATGCAGTCGAAGTTGCATATCTTGCCGTTCTGTGGCAGCAGGTTGATCCCCAGTGATGAGCCGAGGCGGCGGCTGTGGATCGGACCGAACACTGTTTCTTCCCTTAACATGGCAGTCTAGAATTTTCCGTCTTTATTGGCCTCCTCTATGCTCTGGTAGAGGTAGGTAGGGTAGTTGCCGTTGAAGCATGCCAGGCACAGTTCGCTGCGGTGCCCGGCCTCGTACAGGGCGGCTTCGGAGAGGAATGCCACAGAGTCCGCGCAGAGCAGTTCCTTCACTTCCTCGATGCTTTTGTGGGCGCAGAGCAGCTCCTCGTATGTGGAGATGTCCACCCCATAGAAGCACGGGCGCTTGATCTGCGGGCTTGCGATGCGCAGGTGCACTTCTTTGGCCCCGGCTTCCTTGAGCATCTTCACTATACGTCTTGATGTGGTTCCCCGCACAAGTGAGTCGTCGATGAGCACGACCCTCTTGCCCTGCACTATGGTCTTGACGGCGGACATCTTCATCTTTACGCCTTTCTCCCTGAGTTCCTGTGACGGCTGGATGAAGGTGCGGCCGATGTATTTGTTCTTGATGAGCCCCATCTCGTAAGGCAGGCCGGCGGCCTCCGCGTAGCCCATGGCGGCGCTCAGGCTTGAATCCGGCACCCCGACCACTATGTCCGCGTCGGCAGGAGCCTCGCGGAACAGTAGCTTTCCGCTCAATTTTCTGAAATTGTGTACGTTGCATCCTTCTATGTCGCTGTCGGGACGGGAGAAGTAGATATACTCCATGGCGCACATGTAGTGGTGGTAGAAGTCGGAGTAACGGTTGGAGCGGAGACCGTTGTGGTCGATGGTCACAATCTCGCCCGGTTCGATGTCCCTTATATATTCAGCTCCGATCACATCGAAGGCGCAGGTCTCGCTGCTGACCACATATCCGTCGCCGAGCCTGGCCAGTGACAGCGGCCGGAGCCCGTGCTTGTCGCGGCAGACGTAGATACGGTTCTCCGTCATTATCAGGAATGCGAACGCCCCTTCTATCATGTTGAGCGCTTCGCGTATCGCGAAGATCCTCGGGCGCTTGCGCTCCCTTGTGTCTTTGCGGATGAGGTGGGCCAGTATCTCGCTGTCGGACGAAGACTGGAAGAGGCTCCCGTGATCTTCAAGGTAGCGGCGCAGCTGGGCCGAATTCACTATGTTGCCGTTGTGGGCGAGGGCGAAGTCTCCGGTGTTGTGGTGGAAAAGAAAAGGCTGCACGTTCTCGATGCAGCTGCCTCCTGTGGTGGAGTATCTGACGTGGCCTATGGCCATGGACCCCGGGAGCGAGGCTATCTTGTCGCCGTTGAAGACTTCCGTCACGAGTCCTTCTCCCTTGACTCTCTTGAGGATTCCGTCATCGTTGCGGGCCACTATGCCGCAACCTTCCTGTCCGCGGTGCTGGAGGGCGTGGAGCCCATAATAGACCAAGTTGGCGGCATCCGGGACACCGTAGATGCCGAATACTCCACATTCTTCGTGGAGCTCTCTGTCCGGGTAATTCATGAAGACAAATGTAACAAGATTTTTTCGGATACTGAGAAAAAACATCTAACTTCGTGCGATAATGTTTTCTCAAGTTTCAAAATGAAAGCAATAGTTACCACTGACTTCAATTTTCCGGGCCAGACAGCCAAGTATCAAGGCAAGGTCCGCGATGTGTACAGCATCGGAAAAGATTATCTCGTTATGGTCGCTACCGACCGCATTTCCGCCTTCGATGTGGTGCTTCCGGAGGGCATTCCGTACAAGGGGCAGGTGCTCAACCAGATAGCATCCAGGTTCCTGGACGCCACATCCGACATCATCCCGAACTGGAAGCTTTCCGAGGTGGATCCTATGGCGACAGCCGGTCTGAGGTGCGAGCCGTTCAAGGTTGAGATGGTGATCCGGGGCTACCTTACCGGGCACGCCTGGCGCGAGTACAAGGCGGGCCGCCGGACCCTCTGCGGGGCCGTTCTTCCTGAGGGCATGGTTGAGAACCAGAAATTTCCGGAGCCGATCATCACACCGACCACCAAGGCTTCCGAAGGCCATGACGAGGACATCAGCCCCGAGCAGATAATCGCGCAGAACATCGTCAGCGCCGAGGACTGGGCTGAGCTTGAGAAGTACACCCGTGCCCTCTATCAGCGCGGATGCGAGATAGCTGCCGGCAAGGGACTTATCCTTGTGGACACCAAGTACGAGTTCGGCAAGCGTGACGGGAAAATCATCCTCATGGATGAGATCCACACTCCTGATTCTTCCAGGTATTTCTATTCTGAAGGGTATGAGGAGCGCCTTGCCAGGGGCGAGAAGCAGCGTCAGCTTTCCAAGGAGTTTGTGCGCGAGTGGCTCATGTCCGAGGGCTTCAGCGGTCAGGCCGGTCAGAAAGTTCCGGAGATGACCCCCGAGGTGGTGAAGGGCATCACGGCAAGATATGTGGAGCTATATGAGCACCTTACCGGAGAGAAGTTCGTCCCGGCCGAGTCCGGAGATGTCCTCTCCCGCATCGAATCAAATGTTGACGCGTTCCTTTCCAAAAACAAGGCTATATGATAGACAGGTATTCCCGCAAAGTGATGAGGGACGTCTGGACTGAAGAGAACAAGTTCAACGCCTACCTCAAGGTGGAGATCCTCTCATGCGAGGCCTGGAGCAAGCTCGGGGTCATCCCGGCTGAAGACGTGGAGAAGATCCGGGAGAACGCCAGGTTTGACGTTGACAGGATCAAGGAGATAGAAGAGATAACAAGACATGATGTGGTGGCGTTCACCAGAGCCGTGAGCGAGAGCCTTGGTGAAGAACGCAAGTGGGTCCATTACGGACTCACTTCCACTGATGTGGTGGACACGGCCAACGGCTACCTCATCAAGCAGGCCGACGCCATACTGCTCAAGGACATGGAGGAGTTTCTGGAGATGCTGCGCCGCCGGGCTGTCGAGTTCAAGTCAACTCCATGCATCGGGCGCACGCACGGCATCCATGCCGACATCACCTCATACGGCCTCAAGTGGGCTCTTTGGTATGAGGAGATGAAGCGCGACATCGAGCGGTTCAAGTATGCATGTCAGGGTGTTGAGGCCGGGAAAATGAGCGGGGCCGTGGGCAATTTCGCCAACATCCCGCCTTTCATCCAGGACTATGTATGTGACAAATTAGGTATCAACTCCGCCAACATCTCTACTCAGGTACTCCAACGTGATCGCCATGCCTATTATATGGCTACGCTGGCCGTGATCGCCGGTACCCTGGAGCAGATGGCCACCGAGGTCCGCAATTCGCAGCGTACGGAGGTCAGGGAGTCCGAGGAAGCATTCCGCAAGGGACAGAAGGGGTCGAGCGCCATGCCGCACAAGAGGAATCCTATTTCTTCGGAGAACATCTGCGGCTGCGCCCGCGTGATGCGCGGCTATATGGTGACTGCCTGTGAGAACGAGGCCCTCTGGTACGAGAGGGACATTTCGCATTCTTCGACAGAGCGCATCATCCTTCCTGATGCCACTGAACTGCTTGACTATATGCTGTGCAGGCTTAAGGGCATTTTGGAGAATCTTGTGGTTTATCCGGAGAAGATGCTTGAGAACATCTATCTGACAAAAGGTGTCATCTTTGCCCAGAGGGTGATGAACCTGCTGATATCCAAAGGACTTTCCCGTGAGGAAGCCTATGATACCGTGCAGCCTGTGGCAATGAAGGCCTGGACGGAAGGTCTTGACTACAAGACTCTTCTTTCCGGCAACGAGAAGGTCATGGGGCTTGTCAGTCCGCAGGAACTTGATTCCTGCTTCACGCTTGACTACTACTTCAAGAACGTGGATTTCATCTTCGACAGGGTGGGGATCTGAGCGTGCTTGGCATCCTCCGTTTCCTTGTTTTTCCTGTTTTCCCTGTTTTCCGTCAGGGTCGGTCACGGTTGTTGGCTCTAGACCGCATTCAGTAGCTGGTGCTCCAGACCGACCCACCCTGACAGGGGGTCTCAGCCACGCGAACCCATGTCTGAACATGCTAAATGTCAGGTTTGTATGGCCGGCTCTGACGGATAATGTGCATTGCCATGGAGATTGATTTTCCCCAAGGCGTCAACTGACAGAATACCCCGACCATCACGATATTTTTGTGCTGAGTGATGGTTGGGGTATTCTGTCAGTTGAGTTAAGACGAGCGTTTTGTGGACTTTTGCCTTGACAGTATTGGCTTGCTATTGTGTTTCCATTGTTTATTCTTAGATTTGTGGAAGTAAACTGCTTATACTATGAACCGGACTTCTTTCTTTCATGTCTGCGCAGATGGTGCAGATGCTAAAAATTTCATAGTCTGCGAACTGGACTTCAGGGCGGCATTCAACATGGTCGGTACTTGCGCTGCGGTCGTACCTGATGTCAAAGTTGTGGCTTTCTCAATTGAGGACTCTCACCCTCATTTTCTTTTGTCCGGAACGCGTGACGGATGTGTACGTTTTAAGGATGCATACGTCCAGTTGTACAGGAGACACCTCTTGGCAAGCAGGGGATCTCACGATGGGGTGACATTTGATTTTCAGATAATTGAAATCGATGGGGAAGAACATCTCATGAGGGTGGGGACATACATAGTCAATCAGCCTACTAAAGATGGAAAAGGGGTTATGCCTTTCGATTACCGCTGGTCGAGCGGTCCGCTGTATTTTCGGTCTTCTGATGTGATTCCTGTGTGGTACGTGCGGGACGGAAAGCTTTTGCCCAAGACCCGTCTGTCTGATTTGACTGTAGATATGCGAAGGCGTATATGCCATACCAAAGCTGAGATTCCAGGGGAGTGGTCAGTATGCGACGGGCTGTTGCTTCCGCAGAACTATGTTGATGTGGCTTTGTTTGAATAGATATATAAGACACATAATTGTTATCGGACTTTTTTGTCAAGTGGGCGCTCGAAAGATGAGCAGGTGGTTATGGCCATAGCTGAAGCGAGAGGCGTAACTATGGAGGATTTGGAAATCAGAAAGCCTTGTGGTGATTTGGCAAAGAGTCTGTTCGGTTTCAGGGATGTCCGCCGCCTTAATGCTGAGCAGAGACTCCGTCTTGCCCTGGAACTGAGAAAACGCTACAGGTTGTCACGACGTCAGATAGCGGCTCTTGTCCGTCTTCCGCTTCCGGAAGTTGAAAGGTATATCCGTTAAATGCTTATTGGCGCAAGCCTGGTTTTGAATTCGAGTTTCTGTCAGCCTCGGTCGTGGGAATCCCGCTTGGATTGCGATCAACGGGAGGTATGTGTGACCGACCCACCCTGACAGGGTGCCTCGGTCACGAATGCCCAAATCAGAGCGCACTCCAGCGCAGTCATGCGTGGCCGACTCTGACGGGAAACAGAATCATCTGATCCGGAAAGACGGCTGTGCCCCTCACTCAAAAGTATCGTGAGGGACACAGCCGTCTTTCCGGTAAGGTTTATTATCTGAAGATGGTTGCTTCGCGGTCCGGGCCGAGGGAGATGATGCTGATCGGAACTTCGAGATAACTTTCCATGAACTTTATATAGTCCCTGAAGTCACTCGGCAAGTCTTCCTCCTTGCGGATCCCGCTGAGGTCTGTCTTCCACCCTTTGAACTCCGTGTAGACAGGTTCGACAGGGACGCTTATGTCAAACGGCAGTTCCGCGGTCTCAACTCCGGCCACTTTGTATGAGGTGCAGACTTTGATGGTGTCGAAGTCATCGAGACAGTCTGATTTCATCATTATGAGATCGGTGACCCCGTCGATGATGACGGCGTATTTGAGTGCCACCAGATCAAGCCAGCCGCAACGGCGCGGACGCCCTGTGACCGCGCCGAATTCGTGGCCTACTGCGCGGAGTTTCTCCCCAGTCTGGTCGAAGAGTTCTGTTGGGAACGGTCCGCTGCCCACGCGGGTGCAGTATGCCTTGAAGATTCCGAAGACCTTTCCCACTTTCTGAGGAGCGATGCCCAGACCGGAGCATACTCCGGAGCAGGAAGTGGTGGAAGAGGTCACAAACGGATACGACCCGTAGTCGACATCGAGCATGGTGCCTTGTGCGCCTTCAGCGAGGATGTCACCGGACTTGAGCAGGTCGTTGACATAGTACTCGCAGTTGACCGTCTTGAATGTCTTTACGAATTCCACGGCCTCGAAGAACTTCTTCTCCTCATCAGCGAGGCTGCCCGCAAACGGTTTGACCGGATCTGCGCTCCAGTCGAACCCGAGTTCCTCCATCTCTTTGAAATGGCGGGCTTTGAGAGTCTCGTATTTATCCTTGAAATTGTCTGAAGCGATATCACCGATACGCAGGCCATGGCGGCTTATCTTGTCGGTGTAGCAAGGTCCTATACCCTTGAGGGTGGAACCGATCTTGCCTTTGCCGGCCGCCTGCTCGTTGGCTGCGTCGAGAAGCCTGTGGGTCGGGAGAATCAGGTGTGCCTTGTGCGAGATCACAAGCCTTTCTCGTATCGGGACCCCGGCTGAGGAGAGTTCATTGCACTCCGTCTGGAATGCAATCGGGTCGAACACCACGCCGTTGCCTATGATGTTGGTCGTCCCGTCCCTGAAAATACCTGAGGGGATGGATCTGAGTACGAAACTCTTGCCCGAAAAATGGAGCGAATGGCCGGCATTCGGCCCTCCCTGGAATCGCGCCACTGTGCTGTACCGCTCTGCGAGCACATCCACAATCTTGCCTTTGCCCTCGTCGCCCCACTGGAGCCCGAGCACGACATCTGTCTTGTTCATTTTGCAGAATTGAAAATTGTTCCAGTGGATAAAAGTAGCAATAAAAACTGAAACAGCCAAAAATAACATCCTCCGGATCATCTCCGGAGGATGTCTGAAAATGATGCGAAGTCTTCCAAGGAAAAACAGCGAAAAAGTTCAGGTCCACAATCAATATGAAGTTGGTAAACTATTATGAAATAGTCAGAATTGCTTATTGATTTTCACTTGCTGACACAAATATATGCAAAACCGCTTGTCCGTGCCGGCCCTAAGAGGCTTTGACGCGACAAGCGGTCTTAATGCTCAATAAACGGTAAAAAGTTCCTTTATGCCATCGCTATAAGTATCATTACCTGGGCGATCAGCACTCTCATGAACATGGATAGTGGGTAGACAGTGGCGTAGTTGAGCGACACGTACTGGCTGCCGTAGGCGTTCTGGGCGAACGCGAGGACAGGCGGGTTGGTCGTGCCTCCGGCGATAAGTCCGCAGAGCTGATAGAAGTTGAGTTTGCAGAGGAACCGTCCGATCAGCGCTATCACAACTATAGGTATTATCGTTATGAGCGCTCCGTAGAGAATCCACCACCAGCCTCCTGCCGTCAGCGAAGAGACGAAAGTCCGTCCGGCACCGAGTCCCACAGCAGCGAGGAAGAACGAGATGCCTATTTCACGGATCATCATGTTTGCGCTCAAGGTGGTATACGTGGTGATGTGGAAACGCGGTCCGAGGTGGCTTATGATTATGGCCACGATAAGCGGACCGCCCGCGAGGCCGAGTTTGATCGGCTGCGGGATCCCGGGTACGGCTATCGGTACGCATCCGAGGACTACGCCGAGCGCTATTCCGAGGAAAATAGGGAAGAGGTTCGGTTTCTCGAGGGCCGATGCCTTGTTGCCGACAAGCTTTGCAAGAGCGTCTATGCCGTCCTTGTCCCCGACCACCTGGAGATAGTCTCCGACCTGGACCCTAAGGTCAGGTGCCGCTACCAGTTCCACTCCGGAGCGTACAACACGGGTGATGGTGACTGCGTACCTGCCTTTGAAGAGGAGCTCGCTGAGCTTCTTGCCTGTGAGGGCGGTGTTGGTGATGCCGAGCCTCTTGACGGCAGGTATGCCCTTCTTGCTCTTCAGCTTGATCCAGTCATCCAGGTGCATCGGTACTTCAGCCCCGAAAATGATGCGGATCTTGTCGATGCATTTCTGTGTGGTCACAATCAGCACCTTGTCTCCCTCGCGCAGGACCGAACTGTCATCCGGGACGAACTCTTCTCCGTCCCG
>CAKUYG010000026.1 GCA_934702165.1 uncultured Bacteroidales bacterium
GTGCCACATATTCTGTTTTTTCTATGGGCTTTACCTCTGCCAGTAATGCCTCCAGACATTCTTCCAATTCTTTCATGTGCGACTCCTCTCACTGTGTTTCCTTCCGTGCTATTCCGTCGGAAGGAAGCAGTCCCCCTTGTCCGTTCTCAGAGTTACTTTCTTGCATCATGATAAATCTCCATCCGATCCGGCCAGGCTCTGCAGATCAGATTCAGATGGTACTTCTTTGCAAGTTCTATCGCCTGATCTGTAGGTACTGCTTTGGATACCAGCACCGGGATTCCTCCCTTGGCACGAACCTCATCAATGAAAGTCTTGAGCTGGGTAGCGAAAAAATAGTACGCACCCTTGCCCGGAAGCTTGTCTATCTTCTGGTCGTTGTGCCCGAACTCCACGAACACATAGTCACCGGGCTGCATCACAGAGAGGATCTTGCGGAGACGTCCGGCACCGATGAATGTGTCGGTGCGCTCCCCGCTCTCGGCATAGTTGGCCACTGCCACCCCCGTGTCGAAGAACCACGGGAACATCTGGCCCCAGCTCGCCCATGGCTCGTTGTCCTGATCCACCACAGTGGAGTCGCCGCAGAGGAAGATGGTCGTAGTCGAAGATGGTGCGGGCTCTACGGTCACCGACTCCACTGCCGGTGCCGTGCCGCCGATTTCAAGGTTGAGGCACCCGTCCCAGTTGAGCTTGCCGTTCTCCCTGGTTTTCAGGGTCACCTCCCCGACGACCTCGCCGTGCTCCCGGATCTTGGAGTCTCTCTTGTTGACCACGAATGAGATAGTCTTGAACTCTCCCTTTGCGGTGTGGAGACCGTTGACAGCAAGGCGTCGGCTCTCCGCTTTGACGAATGTGTCCGCCGCTCTCCTCTTGCTACCTATCTTCATAGTCACCAGATAGTTGCCGTCCGGGACGGGGAGATTGATCTCAAACGGGGTCTGTTTTGCAGTATCATACTTTTCCGTAATCGGAAAATCTGTCGCGCCGGCGCCCAATGCGGCCAGCGAGGTAAGGATGGTAATAATCAGTTTCCGCATATTTGTGGTTTTTGTCTGTTGAACCGCCGAATTTACGGAAAAGTTCGTAACTTTACCAGACTATAACTCAAATAACACAAAACGCAATGGCAAGAAGAGAAGCATTCAAAATGTTCCTGAAGCCTGGTTTCGAGGACGAATACCAGCGCAGGCACGCCGCCATCTGGCCTGAGCTCAAGAAGTTGCTCTCAGACAGTGGCGTCCGTAATTACTCAATCTACTGGGACAAGGACACCAACATCCTTTTCGCATATCAGGAAGTGGAAGGAGACGAGGGTTCACAGGACCTCGGAGGCAACCCTGTAGTCCAGAAATGGTGGGACTACATGGCTGACATCATGGAAGTCAACCCGGACAACTCTCCGGTATCCATCCCTCTCGACGAGAGGTTCCACATGGACTAGAATAAGCCGGCTTTGCCGGCTTATTTCATTTATTTGCAGACTCGCAGCAGCATAAGTAATCATTAAAAAACGGATCTTACCAATCATCAGCAGGTGACTGTTTGCGGGATTTATAAGCGGACGGGGTGAAGCCGTAGAGTTCGCGGAAGGACTTGATGAAATAGCTCGGAGATGTGAAACCGACCATATAAGCCACCTCGCTGATGGTGAGCTGAGGCTGTCCGTCGAGGAGAGCTAGCGACTTCTTGAGCCGCACGCCGCTTATGAAGCGGCTCGGTGTCTGTCCGGTTATTCCCTTGACCTTCATAAAGAAATTGGTTCTTCCCATCGCCATCTCGTGGGCGAAGACATCTATGTCGAACTCCGAATCTGAGAGATGCTCGTCGATTATCTTCATCGCCCTGTCCATAAACTTTCGGTCAATATCATTATTTCCGGCCAGTTCATTTGATTCCATATTGGCGGAGAAGAGGAACTTGCGCTGCAGCATCGCTCTGGAATTGACTAAGTTGGCGCACTTGCGCACCAGTACTTTGGCGTTGAATGGCTTGGCTATGTAGTCATCCGCACCGTTGATGAATCCCTCCAGTTCGGCCTCCACCGACACCTTGGCGGTGAGCAGCACGAAAGGGATGTGGCTAGTCTCTATATTGTTTTTGACGCGCGAGCAGAGCTCGTTGCCGTCGAGGTTCGGCATCATCAGGTCACTCAAGATGATATCAGTCTGCGAGTTCTCAATCTTCTCAATCGCGTCCTGCCCGTCTACAGCCAGCGTGACGATGAAGTACGGCTCGAAAAGGTCGGCGAGTGAAGCGCGCAGTTCGTCATTATCCTCGACTATCAGCATTCTGACCTTGCTTAGCCCGGCCTTAGCCTGCGAAGCCTTTACCTCTTCGATGAATGCCGAGTCTATACAACTGAATTCCTGAGAGTTGACCGAATCCTCGTCAGCACGCACGCATCTCATTCCTACCGGGATATGCCCGCAGCCTTCAGGCAGGCTGAAAGCGAATGTCGCTCCATGGCCAGGCGCGCTCTCGACGCTTATGGTACCCCTATGCGCCTCGACTATCTTGCGGCAGAGCGCAAGCCCAAGACCGGATCCGAGAGCCTCCTCGCCCTTACCCGGCACCTGTCCAAAAGGCTCGAAAATCATCTTTTGGTAGACCGGGTCAATCCCCTCCCCGCTATCCATCACCTTGACCGTCACATATCCTTCCCCCCTGGAGAGTTCAAGAGTGATACAGTCGCACTTGCCTGTATGCTTGAACGCATTGGAGAGGAGATTGGTCAGAACCTTGTCAATCTGATCGTAATCATACCACAGGGGCAGGGACTGGCGGCCACTGAGGTTGGTAAACACGAGTTCTATGCCCCTCTGCAGGGCGTACTCGCGAAAGCAAGTCTCGGCTTTGGCAAGATGGAGAACGATATCGTTTTCTGAGAACTTCTGCACAGCCACACCGCTTTCCTGCTTCCGGAAGTCAAGAAGCTCATTGATCAGCGCATTGACCTTGCCGAGATTGCCTTTCAGGCCCTTGAGTTTGGAATACATCGAAGGGATCTGCCCTCCTTGAGAGAGCAGACTTTCCACAGAACTCGTCATCAACGTAACCGGGGTGCGGATCTCGTGGGAAATATAGGTAAAGAACTGCATCTTGGCGCTGTTGAGCTCCTGAATCTTCTTCTTCTCGAGTTTCTCCTGCTCAAGAGAAGAATTGAGTTTCAGGCGGGAAGCGTAGGTATTGAAACAAAACAGCGTAAACGCGACCGCAACCGCGACTAGTATGAGAAAAAACCAGACGGTCTGATAGAAATGCGGGCGAATCTGAATGTGAAGCACCCTGCGCGAGATTTCTTTGAGCGTCTGCCGATCCACGAGCCTGGCTTCAAGAGAATAGCGACGCGGAGACAGGTTGGTGTAGGTGAGCGGACTTTTGATGTCACCCTCAATCCAATTGTCGTCAAAGCCACCGAGCCGGTATTCGAACTTCTCGCCCACATCTGAGGTATATGAAATCGGAGAACATCCCACCGAGAAAACATTGTGCCCAGCAGGTATGACTATATTATCTTGATACAAAAGCGATTCCTGAAGTATTCCGGAGCCATCGCCAGGATGCACCCGCCTGTTGTCGACAGTCAGCGAGACGAAGCGGATGTCGCTTTCCCTCTCCGGCACCACGAGATCGTTCTCATAGAATGACAGAGTCTGTCCGAAGCCCGAGAGGTAAATGTGAGCATCTGAAGCAACGAATACGCCGTAGGCGTTGATGTTGGGAATAGGGTAACTGTTGTCCTGATTGTAGTTGAGGAAAACACCGCTGACGCTGTCGTAACGGGTCAGCCCTTTGTTGGTCACGATCAGCAGATATCCCACCGGACTCCTGTCTATATCGACAATATAGTCGTCGGGGAGGGTGCTGTTATGAGTGTTGATGGAGGTAAACGTCTCGTCGTCGGGCTTATAAACGAAGAGTCCACGTCCCGTCGAGCCGAGATAGATCTGCGAGTCATGGTCTTGGAAGATGGTCTGGATGTTGCTCGTGCCAAGCTCCGGCACAGATCCGTCCACGAAATACTCTCGGGTCTCCCCCGTCGCGGGGTCGGTCCTGCACACGCAGCCGGAGAGGGCTGTCCAGCAGCGTAGTGAGTCATCCACCATAATGTCTGAGACATACTTCCTCTCCGCTCCTGTCCCTTCAAAGAGTTTGCGGCAACGTCCGGAGGCAGGACTGAACATCACGACTCCGCGCTTGGAGGCGACTATCAAGGAATCCTTCCCGTATGGGATTATCTTGTGTATATGCTCGCTCGGGATGGCGGTGGGGTCGTCTTCGTCGTGGCGGTAGGAAGTGATGCCCCCTCTGCGGTCCATCGAAAAAAGTCCGCCACGCAGAGTACCTATCCATAGGATGCCTCGGGACTTGTCGAAGAAGAGAGACTTGAATCCGTATTCGCTCAAGGCATCGATAGTCTTCGCACTGTGGGTAACAGGGTCATAATGGACGAGTTTGTTGTCCTTGGCAGCCACGAAAAGGCCACCTTGCGAGTCCTCGGTGATGTCACCGTAAAAGTCGTAGCGTTCGAAGACGTCCAGGTTCTTGGACCAGATGCTTATTCCGCCATAGTGCGAACCGACCCACATATCCCCGTCGCGGTCGCAGATGATGTCCCAAATAGAGGAAAAAGGAAGGCTTCCACGGTCAATCCGCTTGATGACACGCGTATCGGGGTCCAGGACGCATAGACCGTTGAAAGTCCCTATCCAGTAGCGCCCATAGGGGTCTTCGCAGATGGTACGGACATAGTCGTCGCTGATTGTGTCCGAGTCCGTACCATGCCTGTAGGAACTCATAAGATTATTTGACGAGAGTTTGAACAGACCTTGATATCTGGTGCAGAACCAGATGTTATGCTTGGTGTCCTCAAACAGTCCTGATATGTATGTCCCCTCCAGAAAGCGGCTCATCTTGCGGTTATCGTCGACGGCGAACGCTCCATCGGCCTCGGTGGCGACAAGTACCCGCCCGTCTGAGAGTTCGAGGATGGAGGTGATGTCGCTATAGTCGTCCAGACTGCAGAATGCCTCCAGAGAGCCGTTCACCAACTTATAGACAGTCCTGCGCGAGGCGGCCCAGAGCCTGCCGCGATTGCAACAGATGTACTGCATTCCATCCTTGCGGATGTGGCGGAACTTCTCGGTTGAGATGTCGTATTCGTCAAGGGCGAACTTGCTGATGACATAAATCTTGCCCTTGCGGTCACCACAGATGCACTTGATGTTGTTGTTGAATATGCTTGTACTGTCGCCGGGCACCGGACGCAGAACCTCGACCCTCTGCCCGTCATAGCGGTTGAGCCCGTCGTTGGTCCCTATCCAGACTATCCCGAACTCGTCCTGATAGATGCTGGTTATGTTGTCGTTGGAAAGGCCTTCGCTTGAACTCAGATGCGAGAACACGGTGAAGTTGTCGGCTCCGGCGGGGATGGAGCAGAGCAGCAGCATCGAAGTTATCAGAGCCAGAATCCTGTGAGACATAAACAGGCGTAAATTTACTAAAAATTCAGCCAATTCCGGCAGTTCTCTCCGAATTGGCTGAATTGTGGAACAGAAATGAAGCGACAGGCTCCTGTCCCACCCGGCTATTTGAGGCTTACCACCTTTATGCAGCGGGCGGTACGGGTAGTGCCATTCTTGTTCGCCTTGTCGCAGAGGGCCTTGCCGAAGCGGACATAGTAGGCTTTGTCAAGGCTCGTCTCAGTGCTGGAAAATGCGCTGTCGCCTGTAGCAGACTCTTCCTTGGTATTGAGGGCGACTCCGCCAGGCAGTGAGAGCACAGCTGCGTCAAATAGGGCTCTGGCTGCCTTCTCCTCGGCTGAAATCTTGCCAGGATTGTCGACAGTGGCACCTTCGAGCGCAATTCCATTGTAAGCCTTGAAAATAGCGGTGAGCTCATCAACTGCGGGGAGGTACCATTCTCCGGCAGGAGACATGGTATCGCAATACTGCGCAGCCGGGAACTTGTCCAAAGAGGCATCGACAGTCTTAAGCACAGCGACATTCGCCTTGCCGTTCTCACGATCAATAGCGGCCTGCGTGCCTCCTTCACCGGTAGCGGTAGTCTTGTCGGTGCAATATGCCTTGCCCTCGCCGCGAGGTCCGGCGAGGACCTTGCCGGTCTTTCCGTCTTCGGAGATCCAGAAAAGCACGCCGTCGTTTACGATATCGCCTATGGCGAGGCTCTTGGCACTCTGCTTGACGTTGATGGTGCAGGTGGCGAACCTGCCGTTCATTCCGGCCTTAACTTCAACTGTAGTGCAGCGCTCGGAAGAGGCTTCGTTGGCTGAAGACGCCTTGAGGGTCAACACCATACCGTCAATGGAAGCAGTCAGCCAGTCTTTGCCGTCCTCGGCCACACTCGCAGTAAACTCATCCATATTGGTCGTCACATTGACTATTGCGAAGCTGTTGACGGCACTCGCGATGGCGACTTCGGACCTGTCACATGACAAGGTAGGCTCGACCGCATCCTCAAGCGCCTGAGTGACCTTGACGCGGGCAGAGACGGTATTGATGCCCTCGCCGGCATAGACAATGACCTCGCCCGCCCGGACGGCGGCTGCGGTATTTGCAGTCAAAGCCCAGACTTTCAACGCAGTGCCCTCGACAGTCGCACCGAGCCAGCTCCGGTACGGGAAATCAACACTGGCGGAGAGCACTTCACTGTCGGAAATGATATTGGCAATACCTGTGCTGCCTTCCATCTTGTCAATCGAAATCTCCGACGGACTGACTTCCAAAGTGGCAGGGGTAAGCTCCTGCTGCGAAACGGAAGTCTGTGCCTTCTCACTGCAGGAGTAAAGGCAGACAAGAGCGACGGATAGAATGATAGCAATCTTTTTCATCTAGTTGTGTGTTATTTGTTGGTTATATTTATCTCAGTTGATAGAGCAGCGGTGTGCCGTCGAGCCGGACGGCAGTCTCAAGTCCGTCGCTCGGGTCTCTGAGCTCCCTTATTATCAAAAAGTTTACTCCCTCAGGAGAGGCCGGCATTCCCTGCAATTGCGCGCTCACGTCAAGCCACTTGGCATCAGTGCCGGCTCCGAGAAGCACTTCTCCCGCTACTTTCCACGATGTCCCCGTGACCCTATGGTGCCGGACATCCAGGCCTTCAATCTCCCCTCCGGAGTACCTGTCACCCGGCCGGACATAGACGTGATACCGCGCTTCCTGTCCGCCAGCGGTCCGTGCGCTAAAGCCAAGCAGGCAGCCTGCGGCCTCGGAATCGAACTTGTCGAAATGCACAATTGCGGCACTCGCCTTTCCGGATGAATAAGCGTCAGAGGCCTCGATGACAGACACACAGTCAGCCTTGATCTTCTTTACGGCAACCTTTTCAAGAGGTACTGAGACCAAAGATACCGACTGCGGACGCAGGTCAATATGCAGGACGGAATGTCTGTCGGTGCAGAGTATCTCGGCATCACCATATGCGACGGCGCTCACTTCCTCGCGGATCAGTCTCTTCTTACCCCCGCAGCCGAGAGAAGAAAGGTCTATATTGAGGGTGACATCACCGCCGTCGCGGTTGACAAGCCAGAGATATGCCTTGCCGGCCAGCGAATCGACTGAAGCGCACACATCCACGGCAGAGTTCGATGCATCCTGCTCGAGAGCAAGCAGAGGGCGCTCATCCTTGAATCCTTTGGCGAAGAGCCTGACCACGTGAGCGGTGCGCTGCATGCCTGAAACATCGTAGCAGTCCCGTTCGACAAGTGACGGGGCGACCTCTCCATAGACCTTGACCTCGCGGACAATACATTTTCCCTCGTCGGTAAATGTCAGCCTGAGCTGCGAAGCAGACATCGGCTCATCGAAGAGGTACCAGACGTGGGCGTATTTGTTGTCCTTCTCCTCAACCTCCGGGACTTTCTCCCACCTGCCGGAGCGGAAAGCTTCGAGGGTGAAATTACGCGCTCTGTCCGGAGCGGTGAACACTCCTCCTTCCGAACCGGTGTATATGGACAGCCCTCCGATTCTCCGCTCCGCTCCAAGCGAGAGGGTGAGGGTCTTGACTCCGTCAGTACTGCAAATCCATGACGAGGAGTCTGACTTGTCACCATCCACCACATTGGAAGCAGGATGACCGGAATCGGAAGCCGAAGCGCTGACGCCACATCCGAGGGCGATGTTATCCAGAGCATCCTCGGCGAAGCGCGTGCCTTTCCATATATAATGATGTCCGGACTTGATCCCACGCGGGTAGGTGGAACTTGCCGTGTTGGCAAACTTGAACGCCCACATCCCGTACGCGCCTTCAAGCATATTCCGGGTGTAGATTCCAGCCCATTCGGAGAATAGCGACGGTGAGTCCATAGTCTCGTCCTTGTCTATCAGATAGGCATTCATCCAACGCCCGATCTCGGTGTATATGACCGGCAGGGCACGGCCCTGAGGACTGTTGTCACGCAGGATGGAAGAAATCATCGATGTACGGCCGATGTAGCCGGATGCAGGGACATTATAGGAATGGGTGGAGAAGAGATCCACATAGCCTGGAGCCGCCGCCACAGCAGCCCACCAGTCAGTGTTGGTACCGGCAGTTACAGGGCCTATAAATTTAGCTTCCAGCGATTTGCCGTAAATCCTGTTGACATCTTTTATGGCGGTGTGCACGGCATCGGAGCAGACTTTCATAAGTTCGATGTAGAGCGACAGAGGCATAGGGCCGGCCTCCTTGTGGTTGGGCTCGTTCTTCATCGCATACATCTCCACATCCGCACGCCTCGCAGCATAGAAAGCCAAAGCGTAGTACTTCTGCCAGAGTTGCCACTTGTTGACCCAAGAAGTATTATAGCGGTTCTTTTTGAATCCGCATTGCATGAGAATATCCACTCCCATCGCGTGAAGTTCATCAAGGGCGTAGTTGAGCGACATCGTGTTGGTGGAATAGATCACCTTGTCAGCATTGTCGGATATGGCTTTCCAGTTGATGATGCCGCTCCCCTCCGGATTGGAGGAAAGGGCTGCTTTGAGAAGGGAAAACTCCTCCTCGCTCGCAGGACAGGATTCCATATCGATCCATGCGTTCTTGAGAAAGGTATCTGATTCCGTCCAAAGGCGGACCGAATTGACCCCTGAATATTCAATCCAGGAACTGACGTTGCTCCCTGGCACATAATAGCCCTGATTGTATCCGACGTACTTCATCGTCTTGCCGTCCACACGCGGAAGTACCTTGACTCCGATTGTACGGGAAGCCTCACCAGACTCAGTGGCGCGCTCGACAGACGGTGCCGGCATTGACTTCAATTCCCTGCCCCAACCTTCGAATTCAATGATTCTGATTGCTTCGCCGTCGGTGGACTTGAGGCGGAAACGGCAGGAAGTAATCGGTCTGGAAAGAAGGAACGAGACGGTGTCAAGACGGTTTTCCGTGGTATAAGTTTCATCAAGATCGGTCCAGTTCGCATCGTCCCAGTACTGTATGATGAAGTTCTTGACATTCCAGTATCCAGCGCGCTGGTGCTTCTCGTGCGGCTCTTTCTCCGCTTCCGGGATGCCGGTGACAATCACGATGGAATCGACCTCGCAGTAGTTTTTGAGGGAGACTTCCAGCAGGTGCGGATAGTCTTCGGACGAAATCCAACGCGAGTCTCGGGTATATCTCCCATCTACGGCAAGGCTGTCCGGAAAACCCTCGCGACTGCCGGAGGAATAGACCTCCGCTCCTCTGAAGACATTGGCACGGCCCGAGGCTGACCGGGCTTTGCGAGCTGGACTGAATTCGGACTTGAGTATCACACAGTAGCGCGATCCGGAAAACGAAAGTTTAAATCTGCTGGCATCCCCGACAGAATGCGGGAGCGAAGACTCGACGGTGATGGTCTTGCCGGACGGGATGTTCACCTCCGACACTTTCTCTCCGTTGACAGATATGGTCAGGTTGGCGTCTTTGGAATAGGGATTCCAGAGAGTAGTGTACATATACCGGCGGTCAGCAGGCAGCTTGATGGCGACATGGCCCTCGCCGCGGCCCTCATCCTCAGGAGCAACCATGTCGCTGCCGCCAGAGGTATAATCATAAGGAGCGAAAGGGCGGCGTCCTTTAGGCACATACTGAATTCCGGGACGGGAGTTCCAGCCGCCATAAGAGCCCACATACTGGTAGCCCCACCTGTCCACCTTGAGCGGCCAGCGATCCTGCTGATCCGCAGGAACAATAGGGAAAGTATTGAGTAGCAATCCATTGTTAGCGCCGGTAACGATACCTCGCTCGGAGGCGTAGTCCCCCCAGATAATCTCGTCGGAGATTTCACGGTATGCCTCGTCGGTCTCGTCCGAGCAAAGGTAGGAGAGGATGTTGGCATAGAACCTGTCGGCTATCGGGTCGAGGCCCAGACGCGATGAGAGGTCGAAACCGGAGAGCAGCACAGAGCCTTCGCCCTCGAAGAGTTCGCAGAGCGCCGTGCCGGAGAGATTCCGGCTGTAGTTTGCCAGCACCGCGACCTTGTCGATATCTGCCTTGCGCAGAGAAAATCCCCTGCTGACAGGGTAGACGCGCGGGAAGCCCGCCTGACTCTCGTCAAACCCGGTATAGTCCGACCAGAGGCGGAAATTGTAGCGGTCGAGCCCCTCGAAGACCTTGTGATCAACCCGCTCCAGATTGATGTTCATTCCGTCGCAGTATGTGTAGCTCGGGGACAGGTACTGCGGAGAATTGCTGCTGTCACCGAGCATCTCCACCCGTGTCGGCAACCAAGAGGTATCGAATTCGCCCTCCTGCTTCATCACCAGCACCTTGCCGCCACGCTTCACAAAGTCGCGCAGGGCGTCTCCACTGAAATCCTTGCACCAGGAATCTTCCGCTATGATGAGTGGAGTTCCTGCATCGGCGGTGGAAATAACGGTCGAAGAGGAGAGTGTCGCGGTCCGCTTGGAGAGCGAGGCGATCTCTTCGGCACAGCTGCTCTTCCACCGTGAATCGGCAACGAAGATGCGCGTCGTATTGGAGGAAATGGACTCTCCATTATCAAATATCTGACCTTCAAGAGTATAATTACCAGTCGCAAGGTCTCGTGGGAGCTGTACGGACAGCTTGGTGGAGTATATCCCGTAGTAAGGTATATCCGGGAGCGGGAGTCCGCCGGAGCAGACTGCCCTGCCGTCTGCGGTGAGCAGTCTCCACTTGACTTCTGCGCCATCAAGGTCGCGGAAGAAATCATCATCGTTGACGATATGGAGCACGGTCGAGACCGTGTTGCCGGCATAGGCGTTGTAGTTCCAGTTCTCCCAACTTAACAGAACCGGCTGATAGCTCACACCATATTGGTAGGCCGCCGGCTTGGGTTTCATCTCAGAGAAACTCGAGATCCCGTCCCAATTGTGGAAGATTATCGTGAACGGCATAACGCCCGAAAGACGGCGGTTGGAAGACCTGAAACGGCGGAACATTTCGGTTGCATTTTTCAAGGCAAAAGCCTGATATTCAAGCGCATCATGAGGCTGATCAGCCGCAGGCGCATGCCCTGTCCAGCATTTCTGTGAACCCGGCTGTTTGGTGCGAGAACAGAGATTGTAGGCACCGTCGACACCTGTGTAGTTGCCCACACACTCAGTGAACGTAATAGCCTGCTCACCGGACGGATTCTGCCAAACCCCGGCGTACCTGAGATTGAGGAATGTCAGGAAAGAGTTGTAGTACCAGCCCCAATATCTGTGCACATCGTAGACATCGGCTTCACGCCCCATACCATAACCGGCATTACCGATATAGGCGCGGGTATTGTCCCATTTCACAAGTTGCCTGTAGCAGGACTGAAGGAAGTCATGCCAAAGTTCGCCTTTGACCCCTTCGTAAGGCATCTCGTTGGACATCACGTAAATGACGACGGACGGATGGAAACTGAGCGGGGTGAACTCGTCTCTGTAGTACTCAACAGAGGCTGATATATCGGTGGACGGCTTTGACTCGCTTTCGCAGATGCGAGGCCTGCCGTAGCGCCCTCCGAATACCATCATCCCCTCTTCATCGCAGACGTCCAGCCAGTTCTGGTTGGTCGGTATACGTATAATATTGACATTCTGACTCTTCAGAAAGCGCACATATTCTCTGGCAAATTCTTTGCCCGTCCCCAGGGCCTCCGGGACACCGCGGTCCGGAGGATTGATTGAGTTGCCCCTGAGGAAGATGGGCTTGCCGTTGAGGTAGAAATTGCCGTCCTTCATCTCGAAGCGGCGAAAACCTATGCGCTTACCACAGTTGAATCCGCGTCCTGAAATTTCTAAATCATATAGCACCGGAGACACCGGACTCCAGAGTTCAGGAGACAAGCCGTCTATCTCATAAGAGCAGACCTGACCTTCGGCAGAGCGGCTCAAGCTCAACTTGCCAAGTTCTCCCTTCCATAGCAGGGAGCCGTCAGCACAAGAGGTGATGCTCGCTGTAAGTCCGGAGGTGTAGGCCCTGTCGGAAGAGGCCACAAGTTCGACCCGCAGCGAACTGTCCGTGGTGAAGACGTTCACCCTGTCTGCCCTGACCTGTGCGAAAACATTTCCGCACAGGACCAGGAGACAGAGTGTCCATATATTGCGAAGAGTATTCACAATTCTGTCAAAGTTTAACGATTAATACCAGCCCTCGTTCTGGCCGTAGCCCGGCATCACGTCGAGGATATCCTGAGGAATAGGCCACCTCCACCACTTGGAAGAGAAGTTCTTACGCGGATGTATGTAATCTGACGCAAGCTGAGGATCCTCTTTCTTGGTATCGCCGGCGTGAAGGGTTACTCTCTCCTCGAGGAGGCCGAGACGCTTGAGAAGCGGCCAGCGCACACCTTCAAAATTCAACTCTCTCGCATACTCGTCGAGGATTTCGTCCATTGTGAGCGGAGCTGTGAATTTCTTAAGGTTGGCGCGTTCGTAGGTCTTGTTGAAGTATTCGTGGGCCTTTGTGCTGGAGCCTCCCTCCTTATGGAAATAGGCCTCGGCAGCAATCAGATAGGTCTCAGCAAGACGGTAAATGACAGCATCTTTGAAGGATGAGCGCCTCTCTATGTTGTCAGCGTTGGTCCACTGGTCGAAGAACTTCTTGGACATCGGATGCAGGCTCTCCAGATATTGGGCCCCTGTCGAAGGTATCACCTCATCCCCAAGAGATTTTCCTGCCGGGAGATGGTCGGGGTCATTGTAGTGGAATTTGTGGATGAACATATCCTTATACCTGTTGTCCGTGGCCTGATCGTAAAGCCCGAGAAGGTAAGTATTCGGATAGACGCGGCCCCAGCCATATCCGCCGTATTCGAGCGTGAAGTAGCCGAGCGCCTTCTTGTAGTTGCTGGTGGTGATGAGCGAGAGGCGGTGCCCCACGGCAACACCGTCGGAGATGCTGCTGCCGCCTCCAGGCTCGGCGGAGAACTGGAAGGAGTAGAGGACTTCCTTGTTGCGGAGGTCGGCTCCGTTGAACACGTCGGCCATAGTGGTCATCATATCGTAATCCGGGCACTCGAAGATGTCCTCGCAGTTCGTGATGGCACTGTCCCAGTCGCTCTCCCACATCGCCACCTGGGCGCGGATGTGCTTGGCGACAGCCTTGGTCATCCTGCCATACTGGGCACTGGCACTGCCGGACGGTACGGTCCAGTCGAGATATGGCATCGCATCCTCGAGGTCCTGCTTGATAAGCGAGAGTATCGCCTCAGAGGATGCCGGACGATAGACGCGACCGTCAACATTGTCGGCGGTGGTAGGTATGGTATTGATATAGAGCCTCTCGAACCTCTGGTAGAGAAGGAAATAGGAGCGGGCCCTGAAAACTTTTGCTTCGGCATATGCGCGGGCTACGGTCTCATTTTCGAGGCCGAGCTGCTCGGCGTAGTAAATGATTTCGTTTGCCTTGCCTATGATGGAGTAGTATATGTTCCAGATGTTCTTGAAGGTGTCAGTGGAAGGATCAGGCGTATCGAGACGCGCCATGCCGGCAGCTGTACCTGACCTGAATATCATAAGATCGGTGCTGTAGTCAAACATAAGCACGGCATACTCCATACTCTCGACCTGAGTGGCGATTGACCGGTCCTTCGGATATAGTCCGACTGCGGCGCGGCTCAAGCCCTCCGGCGTGGAGTAGAGGTATGAGGTGGTGATGCTTGTCTTGGATTCGACATTCAAATCCTTGGTCGTGCAGCCTGCGGCAACAAGCACGAGAGTTATTAGAGGCAGTAATATCTTCTTCATAATGCGGTCCTCCTATTCTAGAATTTAAGACTGAGACTGAATACATACTGACGCGGCTCAGGATATCCGCCGGCTGAGAACTCCGGACTGTATGAGAGATAGTCCATAAATGTGAGCAGGTTGGTCGCGGTAAACGCAAGGCGCAGGTTGGATACTCCGAGAGCACTCAAAGCCTTATCAGGTATGGTATATCCCAGGGTGAGAGTCCTCAGACGCACATAGGAGGCATCCTGATAGCAGAGGGCGTTCTGATGTGCGGCGTTGGAGTTGAACGACGGTCGTGGGAACTCGTTGGAAGGATTGGACGGCGTCCAATAATTGACCTTTATGCCGTTGAGCTTACCCTGAAGCGAACCGCCCTGATTGGCAGCGTAGAGGTACTGGTTGAGTTTCACGCCTCCGCTGACCATATACCAGTCCATATAGAAGTCGAAGCCCTTGAACTTGAGGGAGGTATTGATGGAGGTGATGAAGTCCGGATCCCTCTTCAGGATGAAGCGGTCGTCGGCGTTGATCTTATTGTCACCGTTCTTGTCGACGAGCTTGACTGAGCCCGGGGCGACCTTGACATCCGGCTCAACCACGGTATCGGCGATGCCGTCACCATCGGTATCGACCGTTGGAAGAAGGGTGTAGGTGTCGGTGGCAGGGTCATAGCTGAAATCTTCAGTCTGGTAGATTCCGGCGGCCTTGTACTGATAGTAGACATTGATAGGCTGTCCGATGAACCAGCTGTTGGCCACGTCATCGACAGGGTTGCCGTTCTCGTCGGTCTTGCCGTCAATCTTTACTATCCGGTTGCGGTAGAGCGAGAAGTTGAGCCCCACGTTCCAGACGAAGTCCTTCTTGCGGAAAATATCGGTGTCAAGAGTGATTTCGAGCCCCTTGGTCCTGGTCTCGCCGAGATTGTCAAGCATTGAGGTGTAGCCGAGCACCGACTCTATCTGTCTGGAGATAAGCAGGTCGGTAGTCCTTGTATAGTAACCCTCTATGGTGCCGTTGATGCGGTTATTGAAGAGGCCGAAATCAACTCCGACATTGGCGGAGGAGGTAGTCTCCCACTTGAGATTCTTGTTAGGGAGTGAGTTGCCCGGGAGGTATCCCATTATGAATTCGTCACCGAACTGCATAGGATAGGTGCCTGTGGTACCGAGGGTGGTGTAGTTGCCGATACCGCTCTGGTTACCGACCTGGCCCCATGAGGTACGGAGTTTGAGGTTGGAGACATAGCGCTTGGCAGACTGCATAAACGGCTCTTCAGTGATTCTCCATGCGAGAGCCACTGACGGGAACACACCCCACTTGTGGTTGGCCCCGAACCTGCTCGAACCGTCGAAGCGCACTGCTGCATTCATTATATATCTGCCCTTCCAGTCGTACTGGACACGCCCGAGATAGGAGATGAGCATTGACTCGCTTAATGACCTGCCGATCGATACAGGAGTGCCGTCGCCGATCATATTGTACCAGAAATCATCTACAGGCACATCGGAGGCAGCACCGCTCAGAGAGGTGGAAAAATCCTTGTCCCAAGCCTGCACGAGGGAGATGTTGAGGGAGTGGTCATCGTTACGGAACGGCACCGCGTAGTTGATGATGTTCTCAATCACCCAGTTGTAGGCCCTGCTGTCCGTGATTTGTCCCCCGGCGCCGCCTCCGGTATACTTGGAGGTCTTGTAGGTTCCATTCTCGCTGAAGCGCGCATACTGGGTGGCGTTGAGTTTGTAAGAGAAGCCCTTGAACGGCTTGATTTCAGCAAAGGCGTTGATTCTGAATGTGTCAGCCTTTGTGTCGTCTTTGTATTGGCCAGCGTTGTAGAGAGGGTTGGTATCAAGCGAACTGTTGATGTATTCGCGGACAGAGCCGTCCTCATTGTAGGCCGAACCATACGGCGGACGTGTGATGAATTCGTTGAAGTTGCCGTAGGTCGACTGCCTGGAAGTCTTGCCGGCGGAGATGTTCATCCCCAATGAGAGCCACTTGTATGCCTGATAGTCAAGGTTGAGACGGATATTGCCGCGCTCATAGCCGGAGTTCTGCACCATACCGTCCTGCTTCATATAGGCGATGGCGCCGGAGGCCTTGATTCTGTCGTTACCTCCCCTGAAGCCGAGGGAATAATTCTGCATCACGGCCGGTTTGATCATAAGATCCTCCCAGTCGGTCCAGACACCGTTCTGATAGTTCTCCATCATCTCGACATCTTGGAAAACCATAGACTGAGAGATGGACGCGATCTGTTCCGGAGTGTTGTAGCCCATCTCGGTGGCGACCGCCTGACGTCGGAGCTCCGCCCACTCCTCCGGCGAGTAGAAGTCAAAGTTCCTCCAGAGGGTCTGAATGCTGACGGAAGAGTCGAAGTTGATCTCCGTCTTGCCGGAGATACCGCGCTTTGTCATCACCATCACTACGCCGTTGGCGGCCCGAGCACCGTAAACGGCCTGAGCGGCTGCGTCCTTGAGAATCTCGATTGACTCCACATCGTTGGGATTGATCATATTGAACTCCGTGGAATTGGACGGGACACCGTCAATCACGAAAAGAGGCGAGTTCCCGGCTGTCAGGGAGCGCACGCCACGGATCTGAATGCTGGAAGAAGATCCCGGGGATCCTGAGGACGAAGTGACCTGCACACCAGCGGAGCGGCCCCTTAGCATCTCGGAGATGT
>CAKUYG010000027.1 GCA_934702165.1 uncultured Bacteroidales bacterium
GGCTTATGCTCTCCGTGCTACCGTCTACTACGATATTACCCGCTACTATGGTGACGTTTTCTATGTGACCAAGGCTGGCGAGGACGGTGGTGAGAACCTCACCAACCGTGACTATATCATCGAAAGTGAACTTGAGAATCTGTATCGTGTTGAGCCACTTCTCTATACTATCGGTCAGAACGGTCACTATTCCGATCAGATGACCCGCAACTATGTTGACGGTCTTATCGGTCGTATGTGCTTCATGGAGGCTGGCTATCAGACTCGTCGTACAGATCTCGGCGCAGATTTCTATACCGATAAGGACGGCAATGCTCTTCAGTTTGACGTTTGGGGAACTGACGCCGATGCAAATGCCCAGTATGCCCGCCGCAAGGATTGGAAGAAATTCTATGATGCTGCACTCCCTTATCTCAAGAAAGCTGTAGAGCAGCCTGGTGAGGCAGCACTCACCACTGTGGATCCTCGTTCTGACAATAAGGGCCGTGTTTATGACAACCCGTTCCAGTATTACTTCCAGCAGGTAAACGAGCAGAAGAAGGCCACTGAGACTATTTATGAGGTTACCATGAAGGAGAACGGTGGCTCACGTATCGCCTACAACTTCGGACGTGGTTCAGGCGGAGCCTCTCCTGCAATGCCTCCTAAGGCCAATGCTCAGATCTGCTCTTATCCTGAAGTTTACTATGGTGAGTTTGATCCTCAGGACAAGCGCCGTGATGTTTCCATGAATGTTACCGGTTCTACCGGAACAGGTGTAGAGTCTCTCTATACATACACTCTCGGTAACCGTCTTACAATCGGTATAGGTCTCAACAAGTATGATCCTAACCGTGTTGAAACTCCGGATCTCCGTCAGCTCTACAGTGGTATTTCATATATCCACATGCGTCAGGCTGATATCATCCTCATGCTTGCAGAGGCTTATGCCCAGACCGGTAATGAGGGCGCTGCCCAGGCCGAGCTCAAGAAGGTGCACGACCGTGCTTATCCTGAGGCTGTACGTGATGCCAAGTTTGCCGAACTTCTTGCTACTCCGGCTTCAGAGACCCAGTCATCTCTTGTAGAGGCTATTCTCAAGGAGCGCCAGCTCGAGTTCCAGGGAGAGAATCTTCGTCGTTGGGATCTTGTCCGCAGCGGTAACTTCCCTAAGGTCGCTGTTGAGTTCCGCAAGAAGATGGTTGATCACATGGCTCAGCTCAAGGCTCAAGGTTATGCTGAGTTCAAAAATGGCAATCAGCTCCCTGCTTATGTTTGGACCAAGCTTGTTGATGCCAAAAAGGACTATGGCTTCCGCCTGACCATGACGACTCCGGCCGGTCTTGACGAGACTTCAGATGAGTATGCGGTTCTTTATCCGGCATGGCGCGGTCAGCATGATGATTGGCAGGCAGCAAAGGACTATCAGATCAATTCTCGTGGCAACAATGTCAAGGCTAATGTTGTGGAAGACTACACTAATCTTGCCATTCAGGGACTCTTCAAGTATATTGTTCCTGGCAGTGCTGAGGCACAGGCTCTTGAAGCCCGTGGCTATAAGCAGACCGCTTGGGCAGTAGGAATGTATACCCTCAAGGGTGTCGATGACCCTAATCAGGAGGCCGAGTGGAGTACCAAATTCATGGGTGGCTACTCGGATGCTGATTATGCTGCAAAGAAGGCTCCTATTTACCTCATCCCTATGGAGGAGACTGTCTGCGTCACTACTGGTATCAACAATGGTTACGGCTTCAAGTCTCGTACAAAGTAGTAATCTGTTGACATAATTGACCAAGGCGGACTCAAAAGAGTCCGCCTTGTTTTTTTTTCAAAATTATGCCTATCTTGCGCAAAACGTTACTATACAATGAAAAAGTTGTTTGTTTTTGCGGCCATTGCTTTGGGAGTGATAGGCTGCTCGAAGATGGAGACAGGTGACATAATGCCGGTTTCTTTTGATTCCGAGACCGGCGTGGACCTGTTCTCGGACGACCATGGGACTGCTTCTGCGTTGCTGGAGCAGAACGGTTTTGATTTAGGTGAACGCCCTGGTGACAATGGAGTCTGGGTTGCAGGAGAAGGCGCTGTCGTTATCAACGACAAGGCGGTCATAGATGAGGTCGTGAAAGAATTTTGTCTGGAGTCGAAGATTTCTGATGGACTGGAGAATTATTCTCTTCTTGTCGGTTATGCCGTCACAGGTAATACGGGCGGATACGAGGTCAGCCAGTGTGTGAGGACCACTGACGGAGTCAGCCTGAGCCTGCGGATAGAACAAGTCGGACATGGAAATTGTATTCCTGGATATGCGTACTTTATGGCTTTATATCCGAAGCTGCCGTCCGGCCCTGTCAGCAGAATCTACCGCACTGATTTGTAGGGCTTTATATCTTTCTACTTCGCAAAAATGCAATTTTATGATTTTTGCGAAGTAGATTTCTGCTGAAACTCGTGTGGGTGGCGTAAGGTAGGGGTGAAAAAAGGCGAGTGCTGTGCCGCCGACAAGTCTGGTATCCTTTAACGATAAGTTCCCAGTCCTTCATCTGCCCGAATTCCAATACGCGTTTTACGACAAAGGGTGCATTGGATTCAAGGTCAATACTACCTTTATCTGTGTCCCAGAAAAGGTAGTCAGAGAGAGACTGTATATATTCAGCATCGATCATGTAGACAAATGTATTAATTCAGCCAACTCGCTTTTTATTTGTAGAGATATTTCTTAAAGGCATCTTACCACAATGCTATTTTCCCGGCAATACCTAAATCAAGAGTTGCGGTCGTTATTCCCAATGCTTGGAACACACGGCTCATTGTGGGCAATGTTATAATACTTGTACCTTTCTCTAATTTGGAAATTTGAGCACGTTGTACACCAATGCGCTCACCAAGTTCTTCCTGGGTGAGATTTTGAGCCAATCGAGCCTTGCGTATGGCTTCACCTACAATGTAGGCATTCACATCCTCTTTGAGCTTGGCTTCCATTGCTTCACGCTCTGACGTACCTCGTTTACCCCAGAGTTTGTCTTTCATGTTGTCTGCTGGTATCAATTTCATCTGTGCCATAACTATTTCTTTTTATTATTAAAGTACTCTTTCCTTATTTCCTCTGCTTTGGCAATCTCTTTTAATGGTGTCTTTTGCGTTTTCTTGATTATGCCATGCGTAGCAATAACCAACGTGTCTTCCTCGGTATCCCAAAAGGAAAAAAGTCTGTAGCAGATGCCATTATTGAGAGTGCGAAACTCCCATATTTCGGTATTTTCAAGTTTTTTGAAGATGTCAACTTTCATCACTCCTTTCTCGACCAAGAAGATATTGTAGTAAATCTTCTGTCGCGCTTTGAATGACTGTGCATCCAAAAAGGCTTGTGCTTCTTCTGTCAACATCACTTTAAGTTTGTTGATGCTCATTTTATCTGATTATGCTGCAAAGATAGTATTTTGTTTCCAAATAACGATACAAATGACATTTATTAATGATACGCCACAAATTCTGGTATCTTTTAATAATTGCCATATTCCGAAGAAGGCCGGCGGAAATTTCCGCCGGCCTTCTTTGAGTGCTGTGCCATCGCTTACAGTTCCCGCTGGCCCTTGACGTATTCTTCGGCCATCTGGTGGAACTTCTCCACGAGGGAGGCGAGTTCCGGCTGGTCCGCGAGGTTCACGAGCTCGTGCGGGTCGTTGACCTCATCGATGAGCATGCGTCCTGCTCCGGCACCGTAGAACTCTGCATAGCGCCAGCGCTCCGTGCGGATGCCGACTCCGGTGATGCCCTTGCCGTGGTTGTCCCATACGGTGTAGGCCGGCTTGTCGAACTCGGCGTCAGGGTTGTCCAGAAGCGCCGCGAAGCTCTTGCCCTCAAGGTACTCGTTTTTCGGGAGACCGCAGAGCTCCACGAGGGTAGGGTAGATGTCGAGGTTCTCCGTGATGCGGTATGTCACCTTGCCGTTGCCCTTGGCGCGCGGATCCACCACCACGAGCGGGGTGTTGGTCGCCTCTTCCCAGAGCGAGCCGGCCTTAGACCACTTGCCCTTCTCGCCGAGCATGAACCCGTGGTCAACGCAGAACACGATGATGGTGTTGTCCCTCAGGCCCGCTTCATCGAGGGCTGCGATGAGCCTGCCCACGTTCCAGTCCACATAGCTGATGCAGGCCCAGTAGGCGCGGATGAATGATTTGGCGTCCTCCGGGCTGCTGCGGCGGTTGATGAACACGTCGGCGTTGATCTCCCTGATGGAGCCTGCCGGGAAACCGCGCGGGATCATCGGGTATGTGCAGAAATCTTCCGCGAGAGGGATGTCGTCGGTGTTGTAGAGATTGAAGAATCTCTGCGGCGCGATGCACGGGGTGTGAGGCTTGGAGTAGCCGCAGGCGATGAAGAACGGTTCGTCCTTCTTGGCTGCGGACTTGATGAACTCTATGGCCTTGTCGGTGTTGGTCTCTTCGCTCTTGTAGCGTTCCTCGTCGGCGAACCAGCGGTCGGACTCGGCACCGTGCCCGACATTGTACTCGTCTCCCGGCACAAGCTCCCTCATGCCGTTTTTCTTGATGAGATTCTTTCCGCCTCCGCGGCTCTCGACCCAGATACGGTGCTCGTCATTGGATACATGCGACGGCTTGAAGTCGCCGACGCCCTTGTTGCGGCGGCGCTCCCAGCCACCGAAGTCCCAGGCGTCGCTGTCCTCGATTCCGGAGTGGAAGATCTTCCCGGACACGTAGGTCGTGTAGCCGTGGTTCTTGAAGTACATCGGGAGGCTCTGCCATTCCGGGTGATCGGCTCCCCACCACGGGGAGTTGTTGTAGATCATCGTTGAAGTCGGCTTGTGACCGGAGAGCAACGAGGTGCGGGACGGGCCGGAGAGCGGGTATTGGCAGTAGTTGTGCTGGAACAGTACGCCCTCGGAGGCGAGTTTGTCGAAATTCGGGGTGTGCATCTGCGGCGTGCCGTAGATTTTCCAGTCTGTGCGCATGTCATCCGACATGATGAACAGCACGTTCATCTTCGGCTCCGCGCCTGTGGCCATCGCGGCTCCGGCTACAAGGCCGAGCCCGACGGCAGGGATCATTTTTTTTGTCATTGTGGTATTTTAAAGGTAAAGTTTGATGAAGTCGAGGTAGTACTTCCAGTCCTGCGGCAGTACGCCGTGGCCCCCGTCGTGCATCACGAAGCCGAGGGTGTTGAAGATCGGCTTTTCCGGGGCGGGCATCACATTGGTGCCGAGGTCGTCCTTGCCGAGCAGCTCATAGACCGGACCTGCTTCCACTGCGGCGCAGAATTCTCCCTTGGCGTCCGACCATGTGTCGGTGCTGCCTGTGGAGAGGAGAAGCGGGCGAGGGGCCACGAGGGAAATGACGAGGTTGGCGTCCATCGGCATCTTGGTCACGTCGGAGGCGTATTTGCCGTAATTCGGCGCGAACTGATAGGAGTAGCGGGTAGGGTCGGTGAGGTGCGCCACGGTCTCGCCGAAGTTGCGGCGGCTCAGCGCGGCACCGCCCTCGCCTGAGCAGCTCGGTATCACGACGGCGATCCTCTGGTCGCGCGCGCCAGCCCAGAGAGTGGTCTTGCCCAGACGTGAGCATCCTGTGAGGGCGATTCTCTTTGCGTCTATGTCAGGGTCTTTCTCGAAGTAGTCGATTACGTTGCTCACGCCCCATGCCCATGTGGACACCGCTCCCCACTCGTCGTCGGCGAAGCCTGTCTGCCCGTCCTTGAGGTAGAGGCTGCGCACTCCAAGGTAGATGCCTCCCTCGAAATCCGGCTCGAAATCGGTATAGCAGAGAGTTGCGAAACCGTAGCCCTCCTTGAGGTATTCCTTGATGACGGAGTCGAGGGCGAACTTTGACGCTGCCGGATTGGACTCGGCGAGGCGCACTTTCTTGGTGTTTTTGTCCCAGCTGCGGCCCGGCTTGACTCCGGGGTCGGCCACCGTGATATTATTTGGGCTGAAGCTCAGGTTGAGAAGCAGCGGCACGGGGCCGTTGGCGTCTTTCGGCAGATAGATCAGGACATCGGCCCTCGGGCCTTCATTGTCTTTGGAAAAATATATGGTGACCTGCTTGCGCACCGCGCCGCCTTCCATGCCGAGGTCTTCCTTGACATCGTAGCGTACTTTGAGTTTTTTTGCCGGCCACTTGCCGTACTGGTTCTCCTCCACGATCTTGAGGACTTCCGGACGGCGTTTGCGGGTCCATTCCTTGGCTGTGGTGACTTTCTTGCCGTTGTTGAATGTAAGCGCATCCGGGAGCGTGGCTTTGTAGTCTCCGACTTTGGACTCGTCGTAGTTGACAGGGATGCCTGCAACGACATCCTGCTGTGCGTGGGCTGAACCTGCCGCAAGCATGCATGCGGCCAGGCTTAAAGCAAAAATCGAATGTTTCATCTGCTGGGTGGTTATTTGTTTCCACGAAATTAATCAAAATTTCTTAACTTTACGAAATTGTTACCGCATAAAACAGTATGACCAGAACACAATCCATCCTCCTTTCACTCTCCCTGCTCCTGGCGGGAGTGCCCCTTTCGGCCGGGACGGCCGTCGTGAACCTGCGTACAGAATCGATGCAGACTCCGATAGGCATCGATGAATCCAGACCTTATTTCAGTTGGCAGATGACTTCCGACCGCATCGGAGCCGCACAGACTGCTTATAGGCTGACGGTTGCCGACAGCCCTGAAAAACTCTCCGGCGGCGATCTGGTCTTCGACAGCGGCCTGGTGCGTTCGGCCGAGTCGCTCAACATCCCTTATGACGGGTCGGCCTTGCGTGCTTCGACCAGATATTTCTGGAAAGTGAGCGTCACGGACGAGACGGGCGCGACAGTTGCCTCCGACCCCACCTGGTTTGAGACAGGCCTGATGGGCAGCGGCTGGAGCGGGGCACAGTGGATAGGCTCCGACAAGGTTGGCGCTTCCAAGTACCGTACATTCTTCAACATAGACTACGATGTCCGCATCCCGGAAGGCAGCGGCCGTGCCGTGTTCGCATACAGCGTCAAGGACAAGGACAACTATATCACTGTGGGACTCGATGTCAGCGGCAAGCCGTCCCTCAGCGTGGACTACGCCGTGGAAGGAGACAAACGCCATCTTTCCACCATTGATGTCTCTGACATAATCACCCCGCAGGCCGCGCACTCCGCACATCACCTGACCCTCAAAGTCAGCACCCCGGGTTACCACCTCAAATCCAATCTGATAGTCCTTCTCGACGGCAAGATGCTGCGCCCGACGGAAGGCGTGCCAGGCGGCCCGGCGAGGGAAAACGTCTCTTCAGGCAACCCGTACCAGATGGTCATAACCCCTTACCCGGGCGGTGAACGCGTACACGACTGGGCCCGCCTGCACTCGATAGGCTTCCTCCAGCCGAAAGGGCAGAAAGCCGAGTTCTCGAATATAACGATTTCCGAGGATAACTGGGACACGGTGCTCTACACCGATCCGGAGCCCAAGCACCTCGTCAACGGCAACGGACGCCTGCAGACCTGGGAGCCGTACGGCAAGGTCTCAGCCCCGATGCTCCGCCGCGGCATCGAGATTTCCCGTCCCCTCAAGAGCGCGAAACTCTATGTCACCGCGCGCGGAATCTATGAGTTCTACATCAACGGAGAACGTGTCAGCAACGACTGGTTCAACCCGGGCTGGACGGATTACCGCTACCGTATAATGTACAACAGCTACGATGTCACCTCCATGCTGCGTCAGGGCTCCAACGGCCTCGGGGCCATGCTCGGAGCCGGCTGGTACAGCGACCTCAACATCTTCACTTCAGCATTCGTTGATCCTTACGGCATCAGGCAGTCACTGCTCGCCAAACTCCTGCTCACCTACGAGGACGGCACCAGCGAAGTGGTCGTAACCGATGGCAAATGGAAGAAATACGACGACGGCCCGGTGACCCGCAACGGCTTCCAGTTCGGCGAGGACTATGATGCACGCAAGGAAGTGGACGGCTGGACGCAGGGCGGGTTTGACGACTCGTCCTGGGATGCCGCCTGCATCTTCGAGCGCCCTGCCCCGAGCGTGAAGATCCAGGCCTATGTGGGTCTGCCGATACAGAACAACATCACCCTCACCGCCGTCAGCGTCAGCGAGCCGGTCAAGGGCACATTTGTCTACGACTTCGGCCAGAACGTGGTCGGCGTGCCGCGTCTCGAGGGCATGAAGGGCAAGGCGGGGCAGACCGTGACCCTCCGCTTCGGGGAGATGATCTATCCGGAGACGATCCCTACAGCTCCGGTGGAGCCATATACCGTTGATACCTATAAGAAAATGAAGGGGCAGGTGTATATAGAGAATTACCGCGGCGCCATCTCCATCGACAATTACATCATGCGCGGGCGCGCGGAAGGGGAGACCTGGCAGCCGCTCTTCACCGATCACGGCTTCCGCTACGTCTCCGTGACCGGCCTGAGCAAGCCGCTCCCGACTGAGTCCGTCAAGGCCGTGGTGCTCGAGTCCATAGGTGATGCCACCGCCACGTTCGAGAGCTCGGACAGCAACGTCAACCGCCTGTTCCAGAACATCCTCTGGGGTCAGAGGGGCAACTTCCAGGCGGTGCCGACCGACTGTCCGCAGCGCGACGAGCGCCAGGGCTGGACCGGCGATGCCCAGGTCTTCGCCCGCACGGCCACCTACTTCAGCCCTTGGGTGGACAAGTTCTACGACAGGTGGTTCTATTCCGTCCGAGACAACCAGAACCTCGACGGCAGCTACTTCAACTACTATCCTGTCACCGGCCGTCCGCCTTACGGCTTCACCAACGAGAATCCGGGCTGGATGGGCTGGATGGAGGCAGGCATCATAGTGCCTTATCAAGTCTATATGCAATATGGTGACATCAAGGCTGTTGCGCAGATGTATGACTCCATGGTCCGCTACATGGACTATCTGGAGCGCCAGGCCAAAGGATTCCTCCAACCGGACTCCGGCATCGGTGATCATCTCGCCGTGGAACGGACCAACATCGGTCTCACCAACACGGCCTACTACGCTTACGATGCCTACATGATGTCCAAGATGGCCGCAGCCCTCGGTAAGAAATCCGATGCGGCCAAGTACTCCGCCCTGTACGACAACATCAAGGCCGCATTCAACAGGACCTACGTCCGTGAGGACGGTGTGACTGTGGCGCCTTACAAGGCTGTCAAGTGGCCCGGGATGCCAGAAGCCTCAGATGCACCTAAAGATGGAGAACTTGTCCCGGTTGACACCCAGACCTCTTATGCCCTGCCTCTGCGCTTCGGTCTCTTCGACGACTCCGTCAAGGACAAGGCCGTGGCGAATCTTGTCAAGAACATCCGCGAGCACGGCGACAAGCTCACCACAGGGTTCATCGGCACCCCTTATCTCAATCCCGCCCTCTCAGACGCCGGCCGGGATGGTGTGGCTTTCACCCTCTTCGAGCAGAAGGACTGCCCGTCCTGGCTCTATCCTGTCCTCCAGGGTGCCACCACCATGTGGGAGAGGTGGAACTCCTACACCATCGAGAACGGCTTCGGCCCGGTGGACATGAACTCGTTCAACCACTATGCCTACGGGGCGATAGGGGAGTGGATGTACGCATACCTGCTCGGTTTCCAGAGAGATGAGGACAGACCGGCCTACAAGCACATCATCCTCCAACCGCGAGTCGGGGGAGACCTTGAGTATGTCAACGGAGGCTTCGAGACCCCGTACGGGCGCATCGACGGCGGCTGGGAGAAGACTGCGCGCGGCTACATATACCGTGTGACGATCCCGGCCAACACCACCGCATCGCTCACTCTTCAGGCTCCGGGCATCCCGGCTGTCAAAGTGCTGCGCGGCGGGGAGGGCGTGGGCCCTCTGCGTAGCCTCAAGGGCCGCGTGATGGCCGAACTCAAATCCGGCAGCTACGAATTTGAAATCACAACGAAATGAAAGAGTAAATCGAACAGAACCGTGAGCGCTTCCTTCAGGAGCTCTTCACCATCCTGCGCATCCCATCGATAAGTGCCAGGCAGGAGCATAAGGCTGACATGTACCGCTGCGCCGAGACGCTTGCCGACCTCCTCCTGGAGGCCGGCGCGGACGAGGCCGGAGTCTGCGACACCGACGGCAACCCAGTGGTCTTCGGGCAGAAGATCATCGACCCTTCGTTGAGCACCGTGCTCGTCTATGGGCACTATGATGTCCAGCCGCCGGAGCCGCTTGAGAAGTGGAACTCCGACCCTTTCGAGCCGGAAGTGCACGACGGGGCCATCTGGGGCCGCGGTGCCAACGATGACAAGGGCCAGCTCTTCATGCATATCAAGGCCTTCGAATATCTGCTGCGCAGCGGAAAACTCAGGCACAATGTCAAGTTCCTTTTCGAAGGAGAAGAGGAGATCGGAAGCCCGTCGCTCCCGTCGTGGATCAAGTCCCACAAGAAACTCCTCAAGGCCGACATCTGCCTTGTCAGCGACACCACGATGATAAGTGACAAAGTCCCGTCCATCAACTGCGGGATGAGAGGTCTCAGTTATCTGGAAGTCAAGGTCATAGGACCGAATAAAGATCTTCACTCGGGACATTACGGAGGAGCTGTGGCCAACCCGATTCAGGTCCTCTGCGAGATGATCTCCAAGCTCATCGATGCTGACGGGCGCGTCACCGTCCCGGGATTTTACGATGATGTGGTGGAACTCTCCCGTGCGGAGCGCCGCATGCTCGCCAGGGCCCCGTTCAACATGCAGGAATACAAGGACTTCCTCGGAGTCCGCGCCCTTCGCGGAGAGAAAGGCTATACCCCTCTGGAGCAGACAGGCATAAGGCCTTGCCTTGATGTCTGCGGCATCTGCGGCGGCTATACCGGCGAAGGGGCCAAGACGGTGCTTCCTTCGGAGGCCCGCGCCAAGATCTCCATGAGGCTTGTCCCTGATCAGCGCAGCGCTGACATCACCAGACGATTTGCCCGCTACTTCAAGTCTCTCGCCCCTCGCTGCGTGAGGGTTGAGGTCAAGGAGTGCGAGGGCGGTGACGGATTCCTCATCCCTATCGGCTCATCAGCCTACAAGGCCGCCGCCCGCGCCATGGGCGAGGTCTACGGGGTGGAACCGGTGCCGTCGCGCGGCGGCGGCTCGATCGCGGTGCTGGCGGAGGTTCAGAAGATTCTGGGCATCGATCCGCTGCTGATGGGCTTCGGCCTGGAGCGGGATACGATACACTCGCCTAACGAGAGTTTTCTTCTGAGCCAGTTCTTCCGCGGTATGGAGTCCATCGCCAAGTTCTACGAGTATTGGAGTCCGGACTCTGATGCATCGGTGTCTGCTGGCCGCGCTTGATGTGGTGCCATCCGTTGGTCCCCGTCCTGCTCAGGTGTCGTGACGGATAACCGATTGAAAATCAGTAAATTAAATGAATGTCTCCTACCGAAATCGGTGGGAGATGTTTGTTTATGTTTCTGTTGCTCAAGGACTTATGTGTCACCCATTATGTTTGCAGGAGAGAGGGATTTTGATTAAGTTTGCGGCAAATTGCGAATTTGCTATGACAAAGAAGACAAAGGTGATCTCCTGGATCGTGGGAGTGCTGCTGGTGGCAGCGGCTACAGTGTTCTATTTCAAGTTCTATTTCGTCTTCGGCGACGGAGTCAAGGCCGGAGAACTCAACCAGATTGTCCACAAGGGATGGGTCTGGAAGACCTACGAAGGACGTCTCATCCAGACAGGCTTCAACAGCACCAAGCGCAGCGGAAGCCTCCAGTCCAACGAGTTCAATTTCTCAGTGACCGACAAGGCTGTGGCCGATTCTCTGATGAGGTGCAGCGGCAAGATGGTCGAGCTTCACTACAAGGAATACAACGGCTGGCTGCCTTGGCGCGGCATGCAGAGATACGTCGTGGACAAGATCATCTCGGTCACCAAACCGTCTGCGGCTTCTGAAGTCCCGATCATCACAGGAGGGGAGGAGACAAGCTTATGACAGGAGGGCTCATTTTCATCATAGCGGCCGTAATCTCCACCCATCCGGCAGGTAACCCCAATGCAAGGCTGCTCACAGTGGAGGAGTCGGTGGGACAGGGACCTCGGTCAGTCTATCCCGAGAGGGTGAAGCTCTGGTGGGACGCTTCAAGCAAACTCACCAAGGAGCGTCCGGCTTTCTCGAAGCCGACTTATACTCTTCCCCAGAGCGAGGGTCCAGGGATAGTCTATGGGCAGACCGTCAGCCGCAACGAGTTCGGCATCAGCGGGGGAGTCTTCCCCTCAGCGGACGGCAAGCGGCTCGCTGTATACCGCAAAGACGAGTCGGCGGTGAGCCGTTTCCCGCTCTTCGACATCACCACCCGGACCGGCAGCACCCGCGAGATCCGCTACCCGATGGCCGGCATGCCTTCGGAGAAGATTTCCGTCTGCATCTGTGACACTTCCGGCCAGGTTCTCACCACCCTCAAGGTGGACGACTTCGATGAGGAGCGCTACCTGACGGGGGTGACCTGGTCGCCTGACGGAAAATATGTCTTCGTCCAGGTGCTCGACCGCCCGCAGCACAACCTCAGACTCAACATGTACCGCGCCTCCGACGGCAGTTTCGTACGCACGCTTCTTACCGAGCACAACGATGCCTGGGTGGAGCCGCAGGAGGGACTGCACTTCATCAAGGGCAGCTATGAGTTCCTCTACAGCACCGACAACCGTGATGGTTACCGTAATCTCTATCTCTGTGACACTCTCGGCCATGTCTCACGCCTCACTCAGTGCAACGCTGACGTCCAGTACATCGCCAACGACGGGCGCAACGTCTTCTACACCTCTGCCGAGGTCTCCCCGATAGAGAACCACCTCTTCAAGGTGAGTCTCAAGGGGCTTAAAGCCGGCAGGCCGAAGCGGCTCACTTTTGAACGCGGCTGGCACCAGATCGACATGTCACCGGACTGCACCAAGTTCATAGACCGCTACAGCAGCCTCAACGTGCCGGGCGTAACGGTGGTCAAGGACATCGACGGGGAAGTGATCAACCACATCCTCACCGCCATCGACCCGCTTGACGAGTATGCCCAGTGCAAGGTGGAGCTCGGTACGGTGAAGTCCGCCGACGGGCGTTTCGACAACTATTACCGTCTCTATTATCCGCGAGGTTTCGATCCTTCCAAGAAATACCCTCTCATCGTCTATGTCTATGGTGGGCCTCATTCCCAGATGGTTACAGACAGCTGGCTCGGGGGAGTGAGGATGTGGGAGATGATGATGGCACAGAAAGGCTATGTGGTCTATGTCCAGGACAACCGGGGCACGCAGAACCGGGGAGCCGCTTTCGAGAAGGCCATCAACCGCCAGTGCGGCCAGGCTGAGATGGAAGATCAGATGGAGGGGATCAGAACCCTGCTGGCCACCTGCCCGTGGATAGACCGTGACCGCATCGGGGTACACGGCTGGAGCTACGGCGGGTTCATGACATTGTCCCTTGCCACCAATAACCCCGGATTTTTCAAGGTCGCTGTGGCCGGCGGCCCGGTGATCGACTGGAAGTGGTATGAGGTAATGTACGGCGAGCGCTACATGGACACCCCACAGACCAACCCGGAAGGCTTCGAGAAGACATCCCTGCTGCCCAAGGCTGCTGACCTCACTGGCCGTGTGCTCATCTGCCAGGGCGTGCTGGACGACACCGTGGTGTGGGAGCATTCGCTCAACTTCATCCAGGAGTGCATCAAGGCGGAGAAACGTGTGGACTATTTCCCGTATCCACTTGAACCCCACAACATGAGAGGCCGTGCCAGAGTGCATCTATACGACAAGATAACAGACTATTTCGAGACTTATTTATGATGAGAAGATTTCTCGTGGCATCCGTGCTGGCCTTGACGGTCAGCGCCGGCTGCTTTGCGCAGACCAAGGCCGAGACCAAACTGTATGACAAGACTGTCAAGAGGCCGTCTGTGGCAGCTTTTGACAAGTTCCTCAAAAAATATCCGTCTTCCGTCTATTCGGACGAAATCAAGGCCCGGCGGGACACTCTTCTGCATATCAGCCCCTATACTGAGCAGCAGGCGTCGTCCATCATCGGGGGCACTCTTCCTGCCGGAGCCGAGTTCAAGGCCATACCTCTGCGCAGCGATGGAGTGGACAAGATATACGCCGTCTGCATCGGTGCCGACACCCTCGGGCTTGACCGCGTGCGCATCTGCTCTGTGGAGCGTGTGCCGGGCAAAAGGGGAAAACCTGACATCTGGAAGACTCTCGGCAGCTACGAAGTGCCGGCCTCTGATGCAGAAGGGATGGCCGAAAGGCATTTTGTGGACAGCAGCTTTACATTCCGCATAAAGGGGGCTGACTGGTTCGGCTTCAGTTACCTGATGTCTTCCGCCGACAAGTCGCAGCAGGTATATGTCGAGGCTAGTTACTGTCCGTCAAGCGACGCTTTCGATGTAGTCGCTTTCCGTGGCGCCAATACTTTGGCTGCCGGTTCTGCCGATCCGTACCACATCACCGGCCGGGTGGAGAAGAGCCTGCTTGGCGGCGAGACTCAGCCGCAGGTCCGCCTGATGCTCTCACGCATAGAGAAGAATCCTCTGCTTGAGGCTATCCCGGAGAGGGATTATCTCACCGATGCTGCCATAGAATGGTGGATCTCTCACAATCCAGAGGCTCTTACTACGGCCAAGAAATTGAGTTTCAATATACTCCCGGTTGAATGTTCGCTCGTGGAGAACTTCGCCGCGGCCAAGGGCAAGGTGAACTCCGCCAAGTACCGGGCGGCCATGATGGACATCCGCGGGTATACCGTAGTGGTGGCCTATCAGAAGGAAAGCGGGGACTATGTATTGGCGTGGGCCGAGCCGGAGTGCCGCAACAAATACAAGGACCGCCTGCTCAACAGCATCGAGCTTGACGGCAGCGCACTCACCATGTCATTCTATCATGGAAGCCGCTACTTCAAGTACACCATCAACCTCGCGTCCAAGACTCTGCGCCGCTGATTTTTGCCCGAAGCCCGAAATGACTGGAAATGAACCTTTATTTTGCCGGCGCGGGTATGGACAATTCAATATAAATCACTAAATTTGCAATCCCCGTGATTGGCTTCTGTCAGGGGAGGAGCAGGCTCGGGTTTTCCCGTAAGCAATTGTTAACTCATTAAAGTTCAACCTATTAGGTGGATTTTGATGACCCTAGGTGTAAATTGATGGCCACTTTGGACTATGATGCCGTCGCGTGGTACGTGATGCGCGTGACATATCAGCGTGAACTGCCCGTGCAGGCGAAACTGAGCGCTTCAGGCATCGAGACCTTCGTCCCGGTGGGCCGTGTACGGAGGCGCAACGCCGAAGGGGTGTCAGTGGGCTGGAAGACCGAGCCCCTTGTGCACAACTACATCTTCATACGTGATTCCCTGCGTACCATCCGCAGTCTCAAGGCTGAAATACCTCATCTGCGCTACATGATGGGGACAGATGAGGACGGGCTTTCCCGGCCGCAGTCAGTGCCGGACAAGCAGATGCAGGACTTCATCAAGGTCGTCAATACGGCGGGTTCCAAGTTCCTCACCGAATTGCCGGATCTCAAGAAAGGTGACAGGGTCAGAGTGCTTGTTGGCCCGTTTGAAGGGGTCGAAGGGGTTTTCGTGATGATGCCGCGCCGCCATGAGAACAGGGTTGTGGTGCAGATCAAGGGGGTGGCCGCAGTGGCCACGACATCGCTTCTGCGCCGCGATGTGGAAAAAATATGAAAAAACTGACATGAGAGAATTCAAGGACATACAGATAGCGGTGGCCGGCACGGGATACGTCGGCCTGAGCATAGCGACGCTGCTCGCCCAGCACCACAAAGTCACGGCCGTGGACGTCATTCCCGAGAAAGTCGAGAAGATCAACAGCCGCATCAGCCCCATCCAGGACGAATACATAGAGAAATATTTCCGCGGGCAGTTCCCCGACGGGGTGCAGGGCGGGCTTGACCTAAGCGCCACGCTCGACGGGGCGGCAGCCTACCGGGATGCCGATTTCGTGGTCATCGCGGCCCCGACCAACTACGATCCCGAGAAGAACTACTTCGACACGCACCATATCGAGGATGTCATCAATCTGGTGCTCAGCGTCAACCCCGATGCTGTCATGGTCATCAAGTCCACCATCCCGGTGGGCTACACCCGCAGCCTGTATGTCAAATACGCCCTCAAGTTCCTTACCGACCCGGAGCTGAAAGGCAAGAAGTTCAACCTGCTCTTTTCCCCGGAGTTCCTCCGCGAGAGCAAGGCCCTCTACGACAACCTCTACCCGTCCCGCATCATAGTCGGATACCCGGAGAGCCTCCCTGCCGACAAGGATCGCAAGTGGGACGAGGAGAACGCAGCCATCGCCGCCATAGGCAGCCCGCAGGCCCGCGAGCACGCCAGGATTTTCGCCGACCTTCTCCGGGAGGGCGCACTCAAAGAAGACATCCCGACCCTTTACATGGGCATGAAGGAGGCCGAGGCCGTGAAGCTTTTCGCCAACACCTACCTCGCCCTGCGGGTCAGCTACTTCAACGAACTGGACACTTACGCCGAGGTCAAAGGTCTTGAT
>CAKUYG010000028.1 GCA_934702165.1 uncultured Bacteroidales bacterium
TGTCCGGCTCAGGCTCCGCGGTCTTCGCCCTTTTCAGAAAATAGTTATATTCGCAATATAAAGTAAATATAAAGTAAGTGATATGCAGACTAACCAGTATTACAAAAATGCGGCCCTTTCCAGACTGAAGGGCAATTGGTCTCCGGTTGTGGTGGCGACTATTGTTTTCATCGTCCTTTCCCTCATCTGCTCCAGCAGCAACCTCATCGGTGGTTCAGAGAGCGGGATGTCACTTCCTGTGGCAAATATCCTCGCCATGTCAGGGGTCAGTTTCGTGCTCGGAGTGTTCGTCCTGGGACCGGCGAGCATCGGGTATGTCAACTCGATCCTGCTCATGTACCAGACAGGCAACACCGATGTGACCAGCAACATGTGGCGTGCCGCCACCGGTGATTATCTTCACAAGGTGCTGGGCTACTTCTTCATGTCGCTCAAGATTTTCCTCTGGTGCCTTCTCCTCTTCGTCCCGGGAATCGTGATGAGTTTCGCTTACGCGATGACTCCGTTCATCCTCGATGAGCATCCGGAACTTTCCGCATGGGAGGCGAGCACCCGCAGCCGGGAGATGATGAAAGGGCACAAGTTTGATCTTTTCTATCTGTATCTCAGTTTTATAGGATGGGGTATCCTTTCCGTCCTCACATGCGGGATAGGCTTCATCTGGCTGATACCGTATATGCAGATGAGCGTCGCCGCGTTCTATGAGGATCTCAAGGCGGAGACGACCATAGTGCTCGGCTGATAAATGTCACCTAAGGCGGCAGGACTGTCTGATAACAGCAGGAGAATAGCGAAAAACACTCTCCTGCTGTATTTTCGTATGCTCCTGCTGATCCTTATCGGCCTCTTCACCTCGCGTGTCGTGCTGGATGCGCTCGGAGTTGAGGATTATGGGGTCTACAATGCCGTCGGAGGGGCTGTCGCCCTGTTCACTTTCATCTCGTCCTCCATCTCGTCGGCCATCAGCCGGTTCATCTCGTTTGAACTCGGCAGAGGTGACCAGGAGAAGTTGAGACGGGTTTTCTGCGCCGGTGTGGTCATCCAGCTGGTACTGTCGGCAGTTATAGTACTGCTGGTGGAGACTCTCGGGATGTGGTTCCTCAGGGAGCGGATGGTGATCCCCGAGGGAAGGGAGAGGGCTGCAGCGGTAGTGCTGCACTGCTCTCTGGGCGTGCTGGTGCTCAACCTGCTTTCCGTGCCGTATAATGCGACCATCGTCTCCCGTGAGAAGATGTCAGCCTTTGCCCTCATAAGTCTTGTGGAGGCTGGACTCAAACTCTCCGTGGCCCTTCTGCTGTATGTCTCTGTGTTCGACAAACTTGAGACGTACGCCTTGCTGATGCTTGCTGTGGCTGTGGTGGTACGCGGCGCGTATTCTCTTTACTGCCGCAGGCATTTCCCCGAGAGTCGGGGCAGACTCTCGGTGGACTGGTCTCTGGTCAGGGAGATGTCCGGTTTTGCGGGCTGGAGCTTTTTCGGTACGAGCGCGTACGTGTTCAACACGCAGGGTGTCAACCTGGTGGTGAACCTCTTCTTCGGTGTGGCGGTCAACGCCGCCAGGGGGGTGGCTTCGCAGGTGGAGGGGATCGCCAGGCAGTTCGTGGCCAATTTTCTCACGGCGATCAATCCTCAGATCACCAAATCCTGGGCATCCGGGGACAAGGAGTACAGCTTCGAGCTTGTCCGCAAAGGCGCCAAGTATTCGTATCTGGTTATTCTGGCTTTCTTCATCCCGCTGCTTTTCGAGGCGGAGACGGTGCTCGGGCTGTGGCTGGTCGAGGTGCCGCCTATGGCCGCTTCTTTTGTACGGCTGTCTCTGGCCGGGCTGCTCGTGGACCTGACGGGCAATTCGCTTCTGACACTGGTACTCGCGTCCGGGAAAGTCCGGAAGTATTATTTGATTACGGGTCTGGTGTCGTATATGTGCCTTCCTCTGGTGTGGCTTGCTTTCAAGGCGGGAGCGCCGGCGGTCTGGGCATACGTGGTGTTCGTGGTGATTTATTTCATCGTCCTGGTGCTCAGGCTCTTGCTTGTGCGGTCGCGGACAGGTTTCCCTCTCGGGAAATTCTGGAGAACTGTTGCCTTGCCTCTTGTCGTGGTGAGCATGGTATCGCTTGTTCTGCCTTTAGTGCTGCACTGTTGCATGGCGCCGGGACTCCTGCGGGTGATGCTGGTCTGCCTTGCGGCGTGGGGGTCTATGGCGGTGTCGGTGTTTGCGGTGGCACTCACTCCGGGGGAGAGGGCTTTCGTGACAAGAAAACTCGGCCGGGGCCGTTTTCCTGACATGATTGCTGTCGAAGACTCATATTTCGAGGCTATGGGACGCAGGCCGGATCTTCGCAACCCCCTCAGATACACGGAGAAACTCCAGTGGCAGAAGCTCCATGACCACAATCCGCTGTATCATGTCCTGGCCGACAAGGCGGAGGTCAAGTCCCGCGTGGCGGAACTGATAGGTGAGGAACACGTCATCCCGACGCTTGGCGTTTGGGAGAGAGTGGAAGACATCGATTGGGATTCTCTCCCGGAACGCTTTGTTCTCAAATGCACCCACGACAGCGGAAGCACGATGGTATGCACGGACAAAAACTCATTCGACAGGTCCGCTGCCTGCGACAGGTTGAGGGAGTGTCAAGGCAGGAAATATTGGGTGCGGGACAGGGAGTGGGCCTATAAGGGCATACGCCCGAGAATCATAGCGGAGAAATATATGGGAGAAGACATCCGGGACTACAAGTTCTTCTGTTTCAATGGGGTGCCGGAACTGATGTTCGTGGCTTCGGACCGGGCCGACAGGACGGAAGAGACGAAGTTCGATTTCTTCGATATGGATTGGCGGCATCTCGACATACGCAACGGGCATCCCAATGCCACGGTGCCTCCGGCGCGTCCGGCGCATTTCCGGGACATGAAAATCCTTGCCGCGACACTCTCACACGGCATACCGCAGGTGAGGGTAGACTTTTATGAAATAGAAGGGCAGGTGTATTTCGGGGAATATACGTTTTATCACTGGAGCGGGCTTGTGCCGTTTGACCCCGATGAGGCCGATTTTTGGATAGGAGAACTCTATAAGATAAGATGAAAACAGTCGTATATACTTGTATAATAGGGGGCTATGACGAGCTTCTCCAGCCTGTGCAGCCTTTGGCGGACTTTGATTATGTCTGCTTTGTGGGCAGGGGAGAGAAGATTTCCGACAGGATCGGGGTCTGGCAGATACGCGAATTTGACTGCGGCATAAGCGATCCCGGTTTGAGGTCGCGCTACCCGAAGATGCATCCTCATATACTGCTGTCTGATTATGACGCATCCCTGTGGATTGATGGCAATATCGAGGTGCTTGATGATTCTCTGTGGCGTGCTGTGCGCATCAAGGAAGCCGCCGGTGTGAAATACAGCGGAGTGGCGCATCCCAGCCGTACGGATGTGTTCCAGGAGGCCAGAATGTGCTACAACATGCACTATATATCTGCGTTCAGGCTGTTGCGGGTGTGGGTCTGGCAGTATCTCCATGGGATGCGCAGGGGCTCCGGCTTGATGGAGAACAACATAATATTCCGGCTGCACAATGATCCCGATGTCGTGGCGTTGGATGAGATGTGGTGGCGGTGCGTGATGCGGATAGCACGCAGGGACCAGCTTTCACTCATGCCGTGTCTGCGCCGCTGCGGGATTCCGAGGGACTACCTCCTGCCGCGGGCGCAGAACAGCCGCAACCATCCGGGCCTCAGATATTTGCCGCATAAATAAATAATCACTATCTTTGTCCCTCGTGTCCCTCGGGTAGGGACGATTAAGGTTTAATTTTTTAAAACAGATTCACAATGGCTGTTAAAATTCGCTTGCAGCGCCACGGAAAGAAGAATTTCGCATTCTTCCACATTGTAGTGGCAGATTCTCATTCACCACGTGACGGTCGCTTCATCGAGCAGATCGGATCTTACAACCCTAACACCAACCCTGCAACCATCGTTCTCAATGCAGAGCGTGCACTTGCATGGATCAAGGTAGGTGCAGAGCCGACTCTCACCGCCCGCCGCATCCTCTCTTATGAGGGAGTGCTTCTCCGTCATCACCTCGACGGCGGTGTAGCAAAGGGTGCCCTCACCCAGGCTGAGGCCGACAAGAAGTGGAACGACTGGAAAGCTCAGCGCGACGCCAAGATCGAAGCCAAGAAGAACGCTCTTAAAAACAGCGACATCGAGGCCAAGAAGGCTGCCAAGGCTGAGGAAGTCAAGGTGAACGAGGCACGCGCCGAGGCTCTCCGCAAGAAGGCTGAAGAGCTTGCCGCAAAGCAGGCCGCCGAGGCTGCCGCAGCTGCACAGGCTGAGGCTCCTGCAGAGGAGGCCGCTGAAGCTCCGGCCGAGGCGTAATGCTGAGGATCGCAAAGATTCTTAAATCCAACGGCACCGATGGCGGACTCCTGATTGGGCTTTTCGACATCGATGTGGAGGAAATCGACCTCAAGGAACCGGTGTTCATCGAATTCGATGGACTGCCGGTTCCTTTCTTTTTTCAGGACATCCAGGCCAAAGGATCATCCAAGGCAATAGTCCATCTTAATGACGTACTTGACCTCACAGATGCCGAAGAGATGGTGGGGCGGGATGTATGGCTTGAAGGCGAGACAGAGGACGAATCCGGGATGGACATCATAGGCTGGACTGTGCTCTGCCGGGGTGAGAAACTTGGAGAAGTGACAGATATTGAGCCGATTCCCGGTAATTTCTGCATATACGTGGGAGAGAGCCTTCTCCCTCTTCACGAAGATTTCATAATATCGGCCGATCCTGAGACCCGGACTCTGGACCTGGATCTGCCGGAGGGCCTTCTGTGATATGGAGAAGGCCCCTGAGGTGAGCATAGTCATAGTCTGTATGGACAGGCTTGACAATCTGTATCCCTGTCTGCGCAGTCTCAGGGCGCACACTTCTGCGGTTTCTTACGAGACGCTGGTTGTCGCTTACCGTTTTTCGGGGGACAATCTGGTGAAGGTCCAGGCGGATTTCCCTTGGGTGGAATTTATAGAGAGCCGACAGACGCGCGGTTTTTCGGAGAACAACAATCTGGCCCTGCGCCGTGCCCGGGGCAGGTTCTGCTTTATCCTCAACGACGATACCGAACTCCGCGAGGATGTCATAGGGGCTCTCGTCGCCGACTTCGGAAGGCTTCCGGAGGATGCGGCGATAGTGACGCCGAGGCTTGTCAACGCAGATCTTTCGCTTCAGCTCTGCGGGAGGCCCCCGTATCCTGCGCGCAATTATGTCCTTCAGCAGTGGCATCTGTACTCGGAACCGAAGGACGACACGGCTGGGAAGACCCCGGTCACGGGGCAGCTGTTCCGCACATCCAACATTTCGGGCGCCGCATTCTTGATAAAGACGGATGTCTTCCGCAGTCTCGGCTGGTTTGACGAGCGCTATTTCTTCACGCCGGAGGACATCGCCCTGTCGACGTTGGCCCGCAGCAGAGGATACGGCGTGTATGTGGATGCCGCGGTGGCGGTGGTGCACAAGTGGCGCACCACCGCCGGCAGGCTTTCGCCTGCCGTACGGCCTGCGGCCGTCCGCGGCTCCCTGATCTTCTTCAGCGGAGGCTCGCCTCTCAAGTATTTCGCTCTGGCCCTCGGGGTGTGGACAGCGGAATTTTCCAAATACATTAAGGCTGCGCTTCGCTGTCGTCTTCGCCCCTCGGAGCAGAACCGCATCAAGGCGCTGACTTTCCGCAACATCTGCCGCAGCATCTTCACCCGCCGCAGCCCCAAGGAGATATTTATCTCATATTCCGGATAGATTATGTCTAAAGTTCTGGTTATTGTCGTGACCTACAATGCGATGAAGTGGGTTCAGACTTTCAGGGCAGTACGGTGATGTCGCTTTAACTTGTAAAAGAGTAATATGGCAGAAAAGAACAACATACCGCAGTTCGTGAACAGCGATTCTTTCATGGCTGATAGAAACTATGTCAAGTGGTTGTCCGGCTTGAAAAAACGCTTCCGTATGGCACAACTTAAAGCTGCCGTCAAAGTGAATAAGGAAATGCTCAAATTCTACTGGAGTTTGGGTGAGGACATTTGCGAGAAGCAGAGACAATATAAGTGGGGAGCAAAGGTTATTGACAGGCTCAGTCTTGATATGCGCTCAGAATTCCCTCAGAGTGAGGGCTTTTCCAGAACCAACTTGTATGATATCAAACGATGGTTCGCGTTCTATTCAAGCCAAATAGAATTTGTCCACCAAGCTGGTGGACAAATACAGAAGGTGGATAATTCCAATACTCCTGTCCCGGAGATTCTGCTCTGTGTGCCTTGGAGGCACCAAACGGTCATTGTTTCCAAGTGCGACACGATAAACGCCGCAATGTTCTATCTCAACAAGGTGGTTGAAAGCAATATGAGCCGTACAGAGTTGGAGAATGTGATCAAGGCCCAACTATACGAGCATACAGGCAAGTCAGTGAATAACTTTGATGTTGCGCTGCCACGACCACAAAACGCATTGGCAACAGAAATTATAAAGGATCCTTACAAGTTGGATTTCTTCTCGTTGCCAAACAAGTTCAGTGAAATGGATTTGGAGAATAAATTAGCCACAAACATCACCCGTTTTCTTTTGGAACTGGGTAAAGGGTTTGCTTATGTCGGTCGGCAGATGGAACTTGACACGCCAAGCGGAAAGTCTTACTTCCCCGACATGGTTTTCTATCATACCCGTCTGAAATGCTATGTGGTGATAGAACTGAAAATAGTGGATTTTATACCTGAGTTCATTGGTAAATTGAATTTCTACGTTTCGGCTGCTGATGAATTGCTTAGAGGTGAAGGGGACAATCCAAGCATTGGCATTCTTCTTTGCAAAGACAAGGATTCATCTGTTGTGGAATGGTCTCTGCGCGGTATCACTACTCCTTTAGGTGTGGCAAGTTATCAGTTGCAGGAGGTCTATGAACGGACATTGCTGGAAATTAAGGATCAAGAATAACATATATGGCGAAGGTATTGGCGATAGTCGTGACTTACAACGCAATGAAATGGACTGACAAGTGTCTTGGCAGTCTTTTCTCTAGTCGTTTGCGCCCTGATGTGCTTGTGGTTGACAACGGTTCTTCCGACGGGACGCGTCAGTTTGTCCGGGAGCGTTTTCCGGAGGCGGAGTTGATTCTCTCCGACGGCAATCCCGGCTTCGGAGCGGCCAACAATATAGGGCTGCGGCTCGCCCTGGAACGCGGCTATGACTTTGTTTACCTTCTCAACCAGGACGCTTGGGTAGAAAAGGACACCATCTCGACCCTTGTGGCTGCGGCCCGTCCTGACTTCGGCATCTTGAGCCCGGTGCAGAACGATGCTTCCGGCAGGCTTGACGCACAGTTCGCCCGTAAATGCTCGCGCAGTCTCAAGGCTGCCTCGGCTGTGGCTCCAGATCCCCGGCTCGTGGTGGATGTCCCGTTCGTGATGGCGGCGCACTGGCTCGTCTCGCGAAAGGCTCTTGAGGTTGTCGGCGGGTTTTCGCCAGCGTTCAGCCAGTACGGGGAGGATGACAATTATATCGACCGTCTGCACTGGCGGGGATTGCGCTGCGGAGTGGTCCCGGCTGCGAAGGCTGTCCACGACCGCGCCGGCAGGAAAACCCCTCGGGAGAAGACGATGAGGCTGAAGTGCATCGCCGTCGTTGTCAGGCTCAGTGACCCTGGGCGCTGCTGGCTGTGGAGGAGGCTGACTTATCCGCTTGAGCTTGCCGGTATGTCGCTCAAGAATTTTTCCCTCATACCTCTCTGCTTCATCCCGGAGCTGCGCGCCCGTATCCCGGAGCTGAGGCGTCTGCGCAAGGAATCCCGAAAAAAGGGGGCGTTCCTGCGTCAATAAGGCGATAAGAACGTCTGACAAAAATTTCTGATACACCGGAATCCTTGTTTTAGGCGTGTCTACGGTATATTTGCACCAAAACACTAATACCGATGACAAGTATCAGAAAATTCATTTTCGCATCCTCCCTGTTCGCCACATTGTGCTGCAGCGGCGCTTTCGCCCAAGAGGGAGACACTGCCCTCGAGAACTACTTCATGACATCCGCCGAGGTGACTCCTGACGCTGACGGCTTCATAGGCCGCTGGCTCTTGCTGGAGCCTATCAGCAAGCCGAACCGCACCAACACGGTGTTTACGGACTCGTATCTCCGCGAGGCATTCTACACCGAGTATTTCCCGGGGCAGTTCACCGCCGTGCCTAAGCCGGGCTCCAAAGTCAAGGTCGGGAAACAGAGTCTCACGTGGCATGCTCTTGACAGCAAGTTGTATAATGTGAAGCTCTTCCGTTTTGCCAGCAATCTCAAGACGGATGTCTACGGGGTGCTGTTCTGGGCCGTGACGGTCATCAACTGCCCGGAAGACATGGAAGTCAGGCTTGCCGCCGGCTCCAACTCCGCTTCAATGTGGTGGCTCAACGGCGAAGAGGTTCTTCTTCTCTCTGGAGACAGGCGCATGGTGATGGACGACGGCATGTCCGGGAAAATCACCCTCAAGAAAGGCAAGAACATCCTCCGCGGCGCGGTGATCAACGGTCCGGGAATGAGCGACTTCTGCGTGCGCTTCCTTGATGCCGACCTCAATCCGGTCAAGAACATAACCATATCCAACAAATAAGCATACTCTTACGATGAAAAAAATACTGATGGGGGCTGTAGCCCTTGCCTCTTTAGTGTCCATGTCCGGCGTGGCCTCTGCCCAGAGCAGCACTTCCCGCAGCGGCAAACCTTTTATCCACGACCCGTCCACGATAATGCTTTGTGACGGCAAATATTACACTTTCGGCACAGGTGGCGGAGGTCTGATCTCCGAGGACGGCTGGCTATGGAACGGAGGAGCCGTGCGCCCGGGCGGTGGCGCTGCGCCTGACGCCATCAAAATCGGTGACCGTTATCTTATCGCCTACAGCGCCACGGGCGGCGGTCTCGGCGGCGGACACGCCGGAAGGGTACTTACGATGTGGAACAAGACCCTTGATCCGAATTCTCCTGACTTCAAGTATACCGAGCCGATAGAAGTGGCCAGCTCACTCGTGGACGAGGACTGCGATGCCATTGATGCCGGGCTCCTGCTTGATCCGACTGACGGCAGGCTGTGGCTTACTTACGGCACCTATTTCGGTTTCATCCGTCTTGTGGAGCTCGATCCTGCTACCGGTGCGAGGGTTGAGGGCAATGAGCCGGTAAACGTAGCCATCGACTGTGAGGCCACTACTCTGATGTACCGCAACGGCTGGTACTATCTCCTCGGAACGCACGGAACCTGCTGCGATGGCGCGAATTCTACCTACAATATAGTGGTCGGCCGTTCGCGCAAGGTCACCGGGCCTTATCTTGACAACGTGGGGCGCGACATGCTCCGCGGCGGAGGCAAGATGGTGCTTGCGGCGCACGACAGGGTCACAGGGCCGGGACATTTCGGACGCTACATCGAAGAGGAGGGAGTGGAGAAGATGTCATGCCACTTCGAAGCTGACCTCGACAGGAGCGGGCGCAGCGTGCTCGGTATCCGTCCTCTGCTCTGGAAGAACGACTGGCCAGTGGCAGGCGAACTTTTCAAAGACGGCACTTATGAGATCGAGTCCGAGCGCAGGGGCTACGCCCTTGAGCTTGCTGTGGACTTCGTGAGGATGGCAGGGGGAATGCGCGGGTTCTGGCGCAACAACGATGAGCCTGAGGTCATCGTCGAGGACCAGAAGCTTGAGGACGTGATCGGGACTTGGCCGGAGGGCAATATCGATGTCCGTATCGGCGACTACATGTTCAGGCCTCACCAGAAGTGGACTATAACTGCAGTTCCTGATGCAGGAGGCTATCTTGGCGCACCATATTATAAGATCGTGATCGCAGGCACCGAGCGTGCTCTCGCAGCCGCAGAAGGTGCGGAACTCGTGACCGTGCCTCAGTTTACCGGAGCGGCAGAGCAGCTCTGGAGGATCGAGCAGCTCACTGACGGTACCTACAGGATCATGCCTAAGAGTGTCCCTGGAACTGATGAGCAGTATGCGCTCCTCTCCATCGCAGACAGCACTCCGGCTCTCGGCAAGTTCGACATGAGCAGCGACAACTCCAAATGGAACTTCAGGGCCCACTGACGCGCTTCGCCCGCTGCTTCGTTTGCGCCTGAGAGAGGCCGGCTCAAAGAGCGAGCCGGCCTCTCTCGGCTCTTGCCGCGCCTGTCTCCGATTGTGCTCTCCTGCGTCCGCCAGTCTCCATCAGTTCCTGCTTGCCCCGGTGCGCACCGCAATGATCCACGTGCCGGCAGATGTTCCACGCACCGGCGGATGGTCCAGGTTGTAGAGTTTTGTCGCTCCTATGCTATAACCTGAACTCCAAAATGCCGCTGGACGGCGATTTTCCTGCAAGGTTATAGCATTTCTGCGGTTTTTCACTATAACCTTTTCCAGATGCGGAAAAGAGGCGGCATCCGAAGATGCTGCCTCTTTGTGCGGACGGTGAGACTCGAACTCACACAGGCCAACGCCCACTACCCCCTCAAAGTAGCGTGTCTACCATTTCACCACGTCCGCATTACTTTGGGACTGCAAAGTTATGCAGATTTTATTTAATTGCAAATTTTTCTGAGCGGAAAATCTGAAATTTCAAACTTCTTCCTCTGAATCATCACTTTTGGGGATTGCACCGCCGTTCATCTCTTGCCAAATTTGCAACTTCGAAAAAAGGACTTGAGATGACACTCGACAAGCTTGAAACAGGTAAGACAGCTATAATCAACACAGTAGGCGGTGAAGGTGCGCTGCGGCAGCATTTTCTTGACATGGGGGTGATCCCGGGGCAGAAGGTGACCCTGACGAAATTGGCGCCTCTGGGCGATCCAATGGAACTGCTCATAGACAGTTACACTCTCACTTTGCGCAAGGCGGATGCCGCCCGCATTGAAATAGAACAAGTCGGCGGCCCGGCCGTGGACAAGTCTGAAGACAGGGACGACAACTGGCTCTATGTCGGAGAGGAAGCCCACCCCGGACTCGGGGAAGGTGGCAAATACCACACTGGCGACGAGACCCCGCTCCCTAAGGACACGGTTCTGACCTTCGCCCTTGCCGGCAACCAGAACTGCGGCAAGACCACCCTTTTCAACCAACTCACCGGATCCAACCAGCATGTCGGCAATTTTCCGGGAGTGACGGTAGACCGTAAGGACGGCGTCATAAAAGGCTATCCCCAGACGCGGATCACAGATCTCCCCGGCATCTATTCTCTCTCCCCGTATTCTTCGGAGGAGATAGTATCGCGCCAGTTCATTCTCGACCAGAAGCCGACAGGCATCATCAATATCGTGGATGCCAGCAATATAGAGCGCAACCTCTACCTCACCATGCAGCTCATGGAACTCGATGTCCCTATGGTGTTGGCCCTCAACATGATGGATGAGGTCCGCGGCAACGGCGGCTCCATCAATGTCAACGAGATGGAGGCGATACTCGGTCTGCCGGTCGTGCCGATCTCGGCGGCAAAGGGCGAAGGTATCCAGGAACTTGTGGACCATGCCCTGCATGTGGCCAGGTATCAGGAGAAACCTGCCCGCCAGGATTTCTGCGACCCTAAAGAATTCGGAGGTGCGGTGCACCGCTGCCTGCATGGAATAATGCATCTTGTCCAAGATCATGCGGACCGTGCCGGTATCCCGATCCGTTTTGCGGCAAGTCGCATAGTTGAGGGAGACGAGGCCATAATATCGGCCCTGGAACTGTCGGACAACGAGAAGGAGATGATAGAACACATCATAGTCCAGATGGAGCAGGAAAGGGGACTTGACCGCTGTGCGGCGATGGCCGATATGCGCTTCTCTTTCATACGTCGGTTGTGTGCGAAGACAGTGGTGAAGCCGCACGAGAGCAAGGAATATAGGAGGAGCCGATCTATCGACAAGGTGCTTACGGGCAAGTGGACGGCGATACCTATCTTCTTGGTTGTCATATCATTGGTGATCTGGCTTTCGGTCGATGTGCTGGGTGCTCCGCTTCAGGATCTGCTCCAGAAGGGCATCGACTGGATAGCTGCCGCCTGTGATGCCGGCATGCAGAAGCTTGATGTGGCTCCGGCTGTGAGGGGACTGGTTGTTGACGGCGTGTTCGGGGGTGTAGGCACGGTGTTGAGTTTCGTGCCTGTCATCGTTATTCTGTTTTTCTTCCTCTCTTTGCTTGAGGACAGCGGATACATGGCCAGGGTCGCATTCGTAAGTGACAAGATTCTCCGCAAGATAGGTCTCAGCGGGCGGAGCATCGTGCCGCTGCTTATAGGATTCGGCTGCTCCGTACCGGCGGTGATGGCCACACGTACACTTTCATCGGCGCGCGACAGACGGATGACGGTCCTGCTTACCCCGTTCATGAGCTGTTCGGCCAAGATTCCTATCTATGCCTTCCTTACCAGTGCGTTCTTCCCGGGACACGGCGGGCTGGTGCTGGTGATACTTTATCTCTCCGCCATCCTTGTGGGCGTGATTGTGGCGCTGTGCGCCAAACTGCTTCCGCATTCGGGCGAACCGGCCCCGTTTGTGCTGGAACTTCCTAATTACCGTATGCCGGGGGCCAAGAATGTGGGGCATCTGCTCTGGGACAAGACCAAGGATTTCCTTCAGAGGGCGTTCACTGTGATCTTCGTGGCTTCGATTGTCATCTGGTTCCTGCAGTCATTTGACTTCAGGCTAAATCTGGTCGATGCCAAGGACAGCATGCTTGCTGCCATTGCTGGTCTCATTGCTCCGCTGTTTGCCCCTATCGGTCTGGGTGACTGGAGGATAGTCACTGCTCTGATTTGCGGCTTCCTCGCCAAGGAGAGCGTGGTTTCGACCCTCACCGTGCTTGGAGCCGCTTCGGTGCTGACTCCGCTTACGGCCGTGCCGATGCTCGCTTTCTGCCTGCTCTATACTCCGTGCGTGGCCGCCATCGCTGCGGTGCGCCGTGAACTTGGGGGAAAGACGGCTTTCGGGATGGTTGTGTTCCAGTGCCTTATAGCTTATTTCTGCGCCTGGATCTCCTATATGGTCGCAGGGCTTTTCGTATGAACATCGCTTCTATAATCATACTTGTATTGGTGCTCGCGGCACTCCTCCTCGCGCTCCGGACCTTCAGGGGAAAGGGGCGCGGGGGCGGATGCTGCGGCAGTTCGCGATGCGGCTCCTGCAGCGGCTGTGCTGCGGCTGACCTTTGTCACCGCAAAGACGGGCGGGGCTGAGACGGGAAGTTGGCTGTGGGTTTGATGTCGTGAAATATTTCCTATATTTGTGGACAAACCATATAGTCAAAACCATGCGAGTCGTCTTTCTATTCTCGGCGGTAATCTTTCTTTTCGGATGTGCTCACGAAAATGATTATCTGTCCTCACTGAGTCTCAAGCAAGAGAATCTGACGCCGAAATCGACGATAGACCTCGCCACCTATGATATTCTCCAGCCAGTGGGTATCGCAAAAAGCGGGAACTGCCTTGCCGTTACGGACAATGGTGGCAGCAAACATTTGATTATCATAGATGAAAATACAGGTGAGCATTTTGAGCTTATCTCAAAAGGCCGCGGCCCCGGGGAGATGGTGGGAGCAATGATGGCTCCGTATCTTGACGGGGTCACATTATATGATCCGTCATCTTCAAAGACACTTGTTTATATCGACCTTCAGAAATCAATGCGGGAGGGCAAGGCCTGTATGGATACCCTTGGCCGCTTCGTGGACAGCTTTTCATTTCCGGCGAAAATCGTCAGTTCCCGTAACGGGATGATTGCTACCGTAGCCGGACGTAAAGATGTCTGGTATGCTTCTCTCGGCAGAGAAGGGCAGGTCCTCTCGTTTGTGGGCCCTCCACAATATAAGGAGTTGGATGAAATGGATGAAAGCAGGTATTTCTCGTTCCTTGTCTCCTCGCACATTACTGTCAGCCCGGACGGGGACAAGGTGTGTTGTGCGACATCCCATGCCGCCGCGTTGTCCTTTGCATCATTGGATGATGGTGGCATACTCAGTGAATACCACCGATATGAGCTTGATCCGCCTGAGATTGTCCGCGGCGATGGGTTTACTGCTTTTTCTAAAAGCAACAAAAGCTGTTTCCGTTCTCCAGCCTCGGACAGGGACAATGTTTACCTCTTGTATTCCGGGAAGCCGTTTGACAACGCGGATTCTCCGAACTATGAATGCAACCATCTGATAATCTATGGCTGGGACGGCAGTCCGAAGCGTCACATTTTGTTAAGTGATAATGTGATGTCGATGGCGGTTGACGGAAATGTGCTGTATGGTCTCAGCAGTTGGCCTGACAGCCGGATTCTTGTCTATGACTTGTCTTGACCGGCTTGGTCCGTGACATCGTGAACAGTCCCGCAGAGTAAGAAATTTTTTCTTTTTGCTGTGGGATTATTATATTTGTGTCGAGTATGGATTCATTTTCCGTCAACATGAAAGCGTCAGAGCTCGTGGAGTCCAACCCGGGCCTGCTTATGGTTCTTTCCCGCCTCGGCATAGTCGGCAGTTTCGGAGAAAGGACCATCTCTGAAATCTGTGTCCAGCATGGCCTCGATGCCCGTACTGTCATCATGATATGCAGGGTGTATTCGTCTCCGGACTACGTCCCTTCTGCGGAGGATTTGCGCCGGTGCAGTGTCGCGGATGTGCTCCGGTATCTGCACTGTTCGCACGACTATTATCTCAAGAAAGCATTGGAGAACATAGCTGCTTCCATTGAAGCCATGATTGCCCCATGCCAGAAAGACAGGCAGCAGGTGATATGGAACTTCTTCCAGCAGTACAAGTCAGAGCTCAAGATTCACTTTGAGTATGAGGAAGGTGCGGTGATCCCGTATGTGCAGAACTTGATGCTCGGCCGGCATGACCCCTCGTTCAGCATCGACCGCTTCGAGGAGAATCATTCCAATATCGATGAGAAACTCTCCGACCTCAAAAACCTGGTGATGAAGTCCCTTCCTCATGAGTGCGATGACGACAAGAGGATAGCGCTTCTTATCTATCTCTTTGCCCTTCAGAACGATTTACGTTCCCATACATATATAGAGGATAACATTCTGGTTCCGCTGGCGCGTCTGCTTGAGAATCCGATGCTCTCACGTCCCGAGAAAGATCAGGAGCAGCAGTCCGAAGACGGGCAGGTCGAACTTTCAGAACGGGAGAAAGAGATTCTGGTGAGTGTGGCGAGCGGCCTTATCAACAAGGAGATAGCCGACAAACACAACATATCGGTCAATACAGTCATTTCCCATCGCAAGAACATCAGCCGCAAGACGGGCATCAAGACCGTGGCGGGCCTGACGGTCTATGCGATACTAAACAACCTTATAGATATAAAATCCATTGAATAATGCTTCAGCTGACAGTCCCGGGAGAAGCGGACAAGGTGCTTCTTCATTCATGTTGTGCACCATGCAGCGGTGCGATAATTGAGTGCATGCTCGCAAACGGCATTACTCCTGTTGTTTTTTTCAGCAATTCAAACATCTTCCCGCAAGATGAATATGAGCATCGCAGGGAAGAGCTCCACAGATACTGTGACTCCCTGGGGGTCGAGGTTGTGGATGATGTCTATGACCATGATGCCTGGCTCAAAGGAGTGGCCGCAGGTCTCGAGAAGGCTCCGGAGCGCGGGCCGAGGTGTGTCAAATGTTTCAGATTCCGGCTTTTCCGGGCGGCAGCCTGGGCTTCCGCGCACGACATACACGTGGTAACCTCATCTTTGGCTTCTTCCCGTTGGAAGAACCTCGACCAAGTCAGTGCGGCCGGTGATTGGGCGTGCAGCCTGGTCAACAGCGCGTTTCCGGATTCGGAACCTATCGTCTGGTGGGCGCAGAACTGGCGCAAGGGCGGTTTGCAGATACGTCGCGGCGAGATAATCAAGGAGCAGGGTTTTTACAATCAGACGTTCTGCGGCTGTGAATTCTCAAGCCACTTTGAGGGCGCTTCTAAAAAGGCCGCTACCGCGCAGGCATCGGCCGACACGGAATAACAGTCGATCCGGAATCTCAGCCAAAACAGATAAAAATATCGCATTTTGGCTGAGATTCTTTGAAAATACCGCTTGGCCCCGAAAAAATCCGTAAACATTTGGAAAGGCAAATTTTTTAAATATCTTTGCGGTGTATTAGTATAATAGAACACAGTAAAGAATGTTAATAGAAGTCAAGGATGTCAATAAGACCTACAACAACGGGCAACCTCTCCATGTGCTCAAGGGAATAGACCTTTGCGTGGAGGAGGGTGAGTTCGTCTCGATAATGGGGGCTTCCGGCTCGGGGAAGTCCACGCTTCTCAATATTCTCGGCATCCTGGACAACTACGACAGCGGAGAAT
>CAKUYG010000029.1 GCA_934702165.1 uncultured Bacteroidales bacterium
CTTGCTTATCGCCGGAGCCACAAAGCAAGGCAAGTCGGAGTCGATCCACGCCATAGTCGCCTCTTTGCTGTATTCGAAGCTCCCGTCAGATCTGAAATTCGTTTTCATCGATCCCAAGGGCTGTGAGTTCACTGCCTACGAGCGCCTTTCCGGACACTATATAGCTTCTATGCCCGGAGAGACGCCTATTGTGCAGACGGCAGCTCATGCAGACAAGACATTGGCGGCTTTATGTCTGGAAATGGAGCACCGCTATGAACTGCTTGCGGAAGCCCATGTCCGCAACATTTGCACTTACAATAAACGAATCTCCGAGACCTTGCCTTACATTGTCGCCATCATTGATGAATATGCCGATCTGGTCATTCCTGTATGCCGCGACAAGGAGTCCAGGAATATGTCGCGTAACATCGCAGAATCCATCATCCGCTTGTCGCAGTGTGGAAGAGCCGTCGGCATTCATGTCATTTTGGCCACACAGAGACCATCCACGGCGGTTATCACAGGACTCATTAAGGCAAATTTCCCGACAAGAATCGCCGTCAGAACCGCGTCCAAAACCGACTCTCTGGCAATTCTTGACACTCCTGGCACGGAAAAACTTATCGGCGGCGGAGATATGATCTTCCAGACCGGCGGAGAAGAGACTCGCCTCCAGGGGGCGTACATCCGCCCGGAAGAAATCGACCGGCTGACCTCCTATGTGGAATCGTGTCCTGTTTTCGGACAGAAGGTTATTCTAAAATGAGCGAAGGTTCCGCAGATTGTGGAGCGTCAAGATGCTCCGAGATAAGTATCCGGATTACTCTCTGAGTTCATATAGTCCTTCCGGATCGTGGCAGACAAGCCGTTATGTCCAGATATTTATTGATGGATATGTACAAGTGGTCGTAGCCTTTGATGGTGACGGGCTTGCTTAGGTTAGAGACAATCTACGGAATTAAGCTATAACCTATGCATGAAAAGCCCGTTTTGCAGACGGGTTATAGCATAACCGCAAGGATTTGCTCTAACCTAAACGCCGCCTGCATCCAAGGCGCCTGCATCCAAGGCACACACCGCTATCAGCGTATATTCTGCCCCACACAAGCTATGGCATAATTGGCCATTTGCCGGAATGGTGAATCTGTATTTGCTGTATTATAGGAAGTTACAGTCGTGGGGCTGCTGCTTGACGAGGAATTCTGCATTCCATTTTGACGAGGCTCCGGTAAAGTTCTATTTTCTTTGGCTTGCCGGCATGACCTGTGATGTAGTATTCTTTCGCCAACCTGTCGTCGAAGCGAGAGATGAACGCTGCGCGGATGCGTGCGCATTTCTCGTTGATGGAGTTGTTGGTCGGGTCAAGCACCCTGTCGATGCTCTGTTGGATGGAGGATATGTCCTCCCGATTTGTGATGGACATATAGATGGATTCGAATTCGGCTCTGAACTCTGGCAGATACTTGAACATTATGCCGTCCGGGTGGCGCAGGAACAGCAGATACACCGCTTTCTGGATCGGTTCCATCTTGATTTCCAGCCCGTTGTAGTCCGGGAGCAGGATGCGGAAGTCTTCCGTCACCACAAGCCGGCTCAATTCCGGTTTCTGCTGGAAGAGAGACTCTATAATTGTCTCATCCAGGCCGTATGCCCGAAGCTTCTTGACTCTATCCTCGATTTCAGCGGTGAGCCTGCGGACTTCATAGTTGAACTCGTCATCGGCGAAGTCCCTAGGATCTTTTTTTGGTATCTCTATGTGGATTGATGAGACTCCTCCGCTGAAATCGGTATGAAAAACGTAATCGTCTATGTCCGACTTTGCTTGCTCCACCTCCTCCCGCACACCCCTCAGCATCTCCTCAAATCCTGTCAGCCAGTCTTCAGCCGATGAATCGCTGAACTCGAAGATCAGGTCACTTCCCTCAAAATCCGGGACAAGAATAGCACCGTATTCCGGCCACGGCCTGCCTGTGTCGAATGTCTCCCAGATTCTTATATAGAATTCGACCCATTTCCGCCGCTGTCTATGGAAATTCGGCAAGTTATAGAAGCATTTTTCGTTGTCGTGTAATATTTCCTCCGCAATGTCCCGGAGATTCGAAATTTCGGAATCGTAGGCGTGATCATACCTGTCTGCCAGACGGGAGAAGTCGTCTAATAAGCCGCTTGCCCGACAAGCCGGTTCCTTATAGCACCCGGGGACGTACAACATCCTCTGGAGGTTCCATTCGGCATCCGATACTTTTACTATTTTCCCGCCTGTGCAGGCCTTGTCTGTAAATTTTGCCCTCATGTTATCATTCATTTTGTCCTCTGTGTCCGCAAATTGCTTGAAATAGCCGTAAAAATACACAGAATAATTTTAGTAATCGTTAAAAATAATTTACATCACCTTTGGGCAATCTTTTTGGTCTATATTCCTTTTTTCATCAGTCATGTGCCACCGGCACACTCCTTCTTCAAAAAGAAAACTTTTCGACAAACGAGAGCAAAGGCAAAATTTGTTTTGACTCTGCCGAGCGTAGAAAAGTAGCGCGAAGCGAATCTATCCTCAAAAATCTTTGCCAAATCTGCGGCAACTTATTTTTTTGCCGCTTACTTAACGGCAAAGCCGCTGGTTTGGGGTGGAGGGAGGAAAAGGTGAAGATGGTGGTGGCGGATAATGCCTTGATAGTCAAATTATTAGTATAAAGGCTTCCGCCAATATACGGATAGGATAAAAGCTCTTTTGCTTGATTATCAGAATGTTATCCGCCACCGCCACCGCCACCGTCACTGCCACCGTCACTGCTACCGCCACCGTCATCGCTCGTCATCGCACATCACTGCTCACCTCCGCCGCTGCCCCTTATCGCCTGCCCCCTCCAGATGCATTGCGACGAACTCCCGGATTCCATCTCTCAAGGCATCAGCGTCTTCCGAATCGAGTATCTTGACCTGATCGGCAAGGCCGATGCAGAAGCGTCGTGCGGCCCCAAGGCCGTGGAGCCGTGTGTCCAGGATCCATGTCCCGGATTCTGTCCGGTAGAGTTCTTCCGGAGGAAGATTGCAGGCATCGTGGTATTCCTCGCGCAGGCTATTGAGGGCGGCGATGGTCATCTCCAGCCTGATGTGAAGGTTGACTTTCGGATTGATCCATCTGAAGACATCGGCTTCGCCATCCGGGAAGGCGTGCGGGTATTCCGGATCGTCAATATTCGTCTCGATGCTGCCGATACGCGCCAACCTGAATTCTTTCAACTCCTTGTCTTGCAGGTCGTATGCCCAGAGGTTTTCGTTGTCGCAGACGAGATTGACCGGGACTACGAGGCGGTCCCGGACCTCGTTGCTGTTGGAACTTGCATAGCCTTTCAGCAGAACTTTCCTCTGCCTGTCGATGGCTTCCTCGAGAGCTATGATGAATTTCTCCACTTTCCCGACGGAGCGGAGTTTCATGAGCCTCTGCTCCTGGGCATGTATGCTCATCGGGACCGTCTCTTCTCCGTTGCGGACATAGACTGTGCCGTCTTTCCAGTCATTGCCGGTGTAGAGTTTCGCGATTTCGAACTCTGACGGCTTCACGATTATCTCGATGGCGTCCATGTCTTTTGTCGGCGTGATGGTGATACACCTCCTGATTGCAGGCTTGAAATACAGTTCCATCTCATCATTGAGGAACCTGCAGTAGCTGTCCAAGTCCTTTGGCTGTGGGACTGGGTGGCCGAGCTGCTTCAGGCGTTCGTTCGCGAGCTGGGTGAAATTCGTGCGGAACCATGCGAGGTCCGCGTTCAGTCCGTAACCTTCTGTGAGGATGGGATCTCCATGGTCGTTGACCCCCAGATATACCGTCCCGCCGTCACGGTTGAGAAAACCGCAGACGGCTTCCCACACCTGCCCCCGCCCCTGCCGGTAGATGTCCGGTTTTCCGTCATGGTTGCTGAAGACATACGAGGACTTGAACTCCACGTCGGCGAGTTCTCCGAGTCCGTATTTCCCTCCTCCACGCTCTTCCGTCTCGCGGAAATGGTCTTCTACCCCGAGGATCCTGCATATCCTGCGGCGGATTCCGGTCTTCGACGCCTTGATTTCATCGGGGTACCGGAGCGACAGCGAACAGGCTGTGAGCAGGTTGTGGATCTCCTCTTCCTCGGGGCTTCCTGCGCTGCCGTCAATCTCCGGTTTTTCATTAGTGCCGAGGCCGGCTATGGCCTTGATCTGTCTACGCTGGTGCTCCTGAAGACCGTCAAGCCCGGTGCCGGTGCGGACCTTGTGCCCTTCGGCAAACCGCAGGCATTCCATAAGAAACCGTGCCCCGGAGAGGACATCATCCCTGGATTCATCGTCCCCGAGGGCATTGAAGATGAACGCCGATGTCAACAGGTCCCGCAGTCTCCCGGTTGAACTTTTATCTCTGGAACGGGAAAGCATCACCCCAAGACTCCGGAAAACTCCTTCACGTGAGTTTCCCGTGCGCGATGCGGGTTTGTCGAGCCGGGCCAGAGCTTCCTCCCTGCTCATTATGAACCCGTCCAGAACGTGCTCCTCATCGAATTTCCCGGCCTCTTCATAGAAGGAGGACGGTTCGTCCATGTTGATATAGGTTTCCCCGTTAATGGTATTTATAGATTGTGTGTATGTGATGATGATGTCTCCGGGCTTGTATCTCCCCGAGTCCCGCATGAGGCCGGCGTAGCCCTTGTCGGAGATGAGTCTGAGCCTGTCCTTGTCCGGGGTGGCGCCATGGAAAATGCTGAGCACCAGTGATTCGTGGACTCTGTGTGTGCGTTTGTCCTGCTTTGCCGTAGGGAGCGCGAAGTCAAGGTATGCTTTCTTTATGGAAAAGAGCGGCGGTTCGCTTTCATCCTCGAGCACGGCTCCCTCTATGCAGTCACCGTCATACAGGAAGCGTGTCAGTTCACAGGTGTTGAGGCCTTTCACCAGTTCTTCGTCATCAATTTCCCCGGGACCGTCGTAGAATGCTCTGAGCGGTGCGCAGCTGATGTAGTCTTCATCGCCTTCTTTGTACTCTATGGTGTATGTCCTGTCCGTCGATGAAGCATCAGGACCGGATCCGTCAGACTGCGCTTTGATGAACGCATCGGCAAATGATTCCAGAGATTCGGCGTCATCTATCCTGCCCTCCTTGAGCTTCTCGTCCTTGAGGTTGCGGCTGAGCACTTCGACTCTTCCCTGGTGAGCATCGAATGCTCTGGTCTCTGCGGATGCCGTTGAACGGACGGTGAGTTTGCCGCCTTCAAGTCTGAGGAACCCGAGCCGATGACATTCAGCCGCCGCGAGGCGGGTACCCCTGTCGAATGTGGCGCCTTCCAGCATTTTGAAGACAAGGAGGTCTGTGCCGATGGCCTTTTCTACCATGGAGCGGGTGAATCCTGGGGTGGTCATGGGGTATGAGCCGCAGTCCACGGCCAGTTGGACTATGTCATAGCCGGAGCGGCTCAGGTATGATGCGTACTCGAGGAAGAGCAGTGCCCGGGTGCTGGCCTCCCTGTAAGAGCGTGTGTCGCACAGCAGGATGAGCATACAGGCGGTGAGTTTGGCGGAGAACTCCAGGGAGGCCCGTTCGTCGCCGCTCATCCCGCGTCCTTTGCGGGCGGCGGCTCTGCGCTCCTGGACTTCGGAGTCGAGGATGTTGCCCAACACGGAGATAAGCTCCAACGGGGAGATCGGGGCGTTCCAGACGGTGTTTATAAATTTGGCGGCCTGCCCTGGGGAGGTCGCAAGGTATTGCTGCTGCAGATCCTTGCCAGTCATAGCATAGTAGTGAAAATGGTCATTGATACGGCGTTCTCCGAGAATTGCCGTTTACTGCAAAACTATGAAAATATCGGCTCATCTGCAAGCCCCCTTCCGAGGAGGCCGTGGAGTTCGGGAATACAGTCCGGAACAATTATTATATTTGCATATATGAAACGCATCTCAATAATCATCACCCTCTTCTGCCTCAGCGCCGGTGCCTGGGCGCAGTCCGGGAATTTCACCCTCGGCAAGTGGACCGAGATCCACGCCGCACTCCTTAAGGAGCTCTCCAAATCTTATGTGGACTCTCTTCCGGTGGACAAGATCGAGCGTCGTGGAGTCGACGCCATGCTTTCCGGGCTCGATCCGTACACGGTCTACATCCCCGAAGAGGAGAACGAAGACCTCCAGATGCTTATCCACAAGACCTATGGCGGCGTCGGGGCGGTGATATACAAACCCGAGACATCGGGCAACGTCATCATCAACGAACCGTACGAGGGCAGCCCGGCAGCCAAGAGCGGGCTCGTGTGCGGGGACGAGATAATGGAAATAGACGGGCAGACCGTGGTCGGGCTCACATCCCAGCAGTGCAGCGAGAAGATGCGCGGCGACCCCGGGACAACGGTGAAGTTCAAGGTGAAGAAAATACGCGGCGGCCAGACCACAGAAGTGACGGTGCTGCGCGAGAAGATCCGCATCCCTGACATCGAGTTCGCGGGAATGATAGGTGACGGGGTCGGGTACATCTCCCAGACCGGCTTTACCGACGGGGTCGGGAAAGAGATGCGCGAAGCTGTCACCAGGCTCAAGAAAGAGGGCATGCAGACCCTTGTCCTGGATCTTCGGGGCAACGGCGGCGGCCTGATGAACGAGGCGGCCGAGATCGTTTCCATCTTCGTGCCTAAAGGGTCCCTTGTCGTCTCGGCCAAGGGGCGCGAGGCGGATTCCGACTACGAACTCCGCACCAGGCGTGAACCTGTGGACACCAAGATGCCTCTGATCGTGCTCGTGGATTCCGGTTCGGCATCGTCTTCAGAGATCGTGGCCGGAGCGCTCCAGGACATGGACAGGGCGACTATAATGGGGCAACGTACCTTCGGCAAGGGTCTGGTGCAGAGCATCAAATCCCTTCCTTACGGGGGAGAGCTCAAGGTCACGACCGCCAAATATTATACCCCTTCCGGGCGCTGCGTGCAGGCGCTTGACTACAGCCACCGCAACGAGGACGGCAGCGTCAGCCAGATTCCGGACTCGCTCACAAGGGAGTTCAAGACCGCCCACGGACGCACGGTACGCGACGGCGGAGGCATCACCCCTGATGTAAAGTTGGCCGAAAAAAGCTACAGTCGCCTGACCTATGCCCTGGTGGCCTACGGGATTATGGAGTACTACGCCCTGGAATATGTCCGTGCTCATGAGAGCATCGCTCCGGTGGACGAGTTCCACCTCAGCGATGCGGACTATGACGAGTTCGTCAAGTTTGCCTGCGGCAAGGAATTTGACTACCGCTCATCGGCCAAGACATATTTCGACAAGGTCAAGGAAGAGCTTGAGAAAGACGGGCTTAAGGAAACTCTTGCTCCTCAGATAGAAGCGCTCGACAAGGCCATCGACATGGAGAAGGAAGAGTTCCTGCGCCTCAAGAAAGACGAGATTGTTCCTTTCATAGAGGAGGAGATAGTGGTCCGCTATTATTTCCAGCAGGCTGGCGTCAAGATCCGCATCCGCTACGATGACGCCCTCAAGGAGGCGCTCCACAGCCCGAGGATACAGCAGTATTGATGACATTCAGCACTGAACTCATTGTTCTCAGCACGACCAAACTCGGAGAGAAGAGTCTGGTCGTGCATTGTTTGACGCCCTCACTTGGCCGGCGGAGTTTCATCTCAGGCATTCCGTCCGGAGGGGGGATGGCTCTTTTCCTTCCGCTGAATATTCTGGAAGGGGAGGTCAGCGAAAACCCGCGCTCGGATCTCTGGAGAGTGCGGCATCTGACGGCCATCAGCCCGCTTTCCGGCATCCGCTCCAGCGTCAGCAAAAACTCCATCACTCTCTTTATGAGCGAGGTTCTGTACCGGACTGTGCGTGACGGGGCCATGGAAGACGGGCTTTTCGATTGGTGCAAACGGTCAATCATGACGCTTGACGCCCTGCAGAGCGACTTCAGTAATTTTCACCTGCGTTTCCTTCTGGAGTTTGCCGTCGCGCTTGGCTTCTCCCCGTCGCTCTCCGACCTCGCTCCGTTTGCCGGAGAGCATCTCTCTGAGGTCCGCGCCCTGCTTGAGAGCGATTTCGGACAGTTCATGCTCATTCCGCTCAACGGGCTGGCCCGCAACGAGATAGCGGAGATTCTCCTGCAATATATCGGCTATCACTCCGATTGCCGGCTCAACATCCGCTCCCTTGCTGTCCTGCGCGAGCTTTGGCGCTGAGGCTCTGTTCCGGCTGTCGGCTCAACACGCATTCATTTGCTGTCCTGCGCGAACTTTGGCGCTGAAGTCCGTTTACGCAGAGCAGAAGCCGGTGGTGGCAATTTCTTGCCGTCCCGCCTCTGGCTGTGAAATGTAAGATTTCAGTTCCTGCCTCTGCTCTCCGGTCCTGCCTCTGCTCTCCGGTCCTGCCTCTGCTCCCCGTGCCTCTTTTCTCTGCTCCAGCTTCCCACCTCTGTTCCCGTGCGCACGAAGTCATTTCCGTGCGCACAAAGCGCCCTGGTGCGCACGGCACAAAATTCCGAGAGCTCCCGTGCGCACGAGGTGGCCAGGTGCGCACCGAATCAGTGTCGTGCGCACGGCATTGTTCCACGTCGCGGCATTGTTCCACGTCGCGGCATCAGTCCAGGTTGACGATGCCGTCTTCAATCACATGCAACACTCCCGGCAACTCCGAATAGGCTTTCTCGGCGCGTTCTTTTGTGGAGCAGGAAGTGACACTGATGGCGATGGCCTTGAAATTCTGATACTCATACAATATTTCGTCGCCTCTATCTTTCGCTGTTTTCAGCAGGTTCTCCAGAGCTGCCCCGTCTTCATAGTAGACAATGAACCTGAATGCCGGCGGCTCCACCTCTTTGCCGTCAATATGCGTGACTCTGGCGTCTCCACGTCCTGGGAGAGGTTCGAATATGACGACTTCCACAGAGTGCCTGTCCTTGCTCCGGCATTCAAAACGATAGTTCGTTCCGGCCACGACCTGTCTGGCAACCTTGCGTGGCCTGAGCCCGAGTTCGGAGTCCACCGCTTCCCTGAAGACAGCCATGTCTTCGTCAGTAAGCCTTGCCGGTCTGCTGAATCCTCCTGTCAGTTGCGCGTAATCCACTGTCCCGCAAGAAGTGATAAAGACCATCGACAGAAGCGTCAAGAATGCTCTGACCGGCCTTATGTGTTTCCTTTTCATCATATCTGTGCTATCTTGACAAGTTCAATATCAAACTCAAGAGTTGACCACGCCGGTATCCTGTCCATCTTGACGGAACCGTAGGCATATCTGGCTGGGATCCATATACGGAACTTGTCCCCCTCATACATCCTGACAAGGACGATCTGCCACCCCATTATCAGGTCCCGCACCCTGAACAGCGCCGGTAGAGGCTGCCCCTCTGTGGAATCGAACACGGTCCCGTCCAGCAGCCGTCCTGTGTAGTTGACATAAACAACACTGCCGGGCGCCGGGTGAACCTTGCCGCGTCCATGTTCCAATTTCTGAATAACCACGCCGTTGTCCAGCGCGAGTAAACCTTCTTCTGCGGCTTTTCTTGCCAGAAAAGCCTCGTTGTCGGCCTTGTATCGGTTGAATTTCTTCGATTTGCTCATTGCCCTCATTTTTGAAATGTGCCACGCCTTGTCAGTTTACAGGAAACTTGCATTGAGGCCCGGGTATATGATTCGGCATCGCGAATATAAGGAAAGGTTTTTGTTTTCGGAGCAAATTCATTATCTTCGCAAAGTATGCTCCGGCATAGAATAAAACAAATACTTGACTATGAAGACTTTTAAAGATCAGGAAAACTACTGTGACAATGCTTTCCGGGAGAATGCCCCGTTTTGGCACCTCTACACTTCCGGCAAGGACATGCCCTTGCTTTTCAGAAATGACGATGAGTTCAAGTTCGTGATGAACGTCATCGCGAAGGGTGCTTTCGAATTTCAGGATGTCCGTATCATCGCGTTTGAGGTGATGGGGAACCATATTCACTTTCTTCTCAGTGGACAGCAGTCGCGTTGCTTCATGTATTTCACGGTCTTACGGAGGAGGATAGCACGCGGGATCGGAGGGCTTCCATTGCGCTTTTCTCCCTCGCTTAAGGCTGTCGGCGATATCCGGGCGTTGAGGAACACTATAGTATATATACATCGGAACGGATATGTGGCGGATCCGCGCCAGACACCTTTCTCATATCCGTGGGGGACAGGCCCATTCTATTATTGTAAGCCTAAATCTTCTGTCACCTTGGCGGATCTGAAAGACTCTGAATTAAGGTTGATGTTCAGAAGTCGAAGCCCCAAGCTTCCGGGCGACTATCATGTTGTGGACGGCTATGTGTCGCCGTCATCATACTGTGCGCTCAATCTGGGCATGTCCATGTTCAGGGAAGCTCATCATTACTATTCGCTTCTGAACAAGAACGTTGAGGCGTATGGAGACGTTGCCGAGGAGATTGGTGGCGGAGCTTTTTTGACGGACAACGAGTTGTTCTCCATACTTGCGGGGATTGTCAATGACAGATATGGCAGTCCGGATCTAAAAGGGCTCTCAAAGCCGCAGAAGCTTGATCTTGCCAGAAAGTTGCGTTACGAATACCGCTCATCAAACAGCCAGATATCCAGACTTTTGAATTTGGCTCAATTTGAAGTTGATGCCGCATTCCCTCTTTCTGCGCAAAGAGGAAAATGACCCGCTCTGTTCCCGTGCGCACGAAGTCATTTCCGTGCGCACAAAGCGGTCTGGTGCGCACGGCACAAAATTCCGAGAGCTCCCGTGCGCACGAGAGGGTCTGGTGCGCACAGAATGGTCCGCGTGCGCACGGGGACGAGGCTGGAGCCGGGGACGAGGCTGGAGCCGGGGACGAGGCCGGAGATGGGGACGGAGACTGTGACTGGGACGGAGACTGGCACGAGGCCGGAGCCGGAGACGAGGTCGGAGCCGGAACTTATGACAGGGCCGGCAGCGCGGTAGTGGCGACGCCCAGACAATCTTGGACCGTCAGCCCGGGGGAGTACATGTGCGACAACAGGGCCGGCCGCGGCGATGCCCCGGCAATCTGGGAACGGCAGCCCGGGGGAGCAGCAGCCCGCCCCTACCGTGAAGCGAAGAGCAGCAGGGCCAGGCCGGCAAGAAGCACTGCGAGGTCCACTGCCTTGTCCTTGATATGGTTTTCCTTGAAGAGCAGCGCTCCGAAGATGAAAGTGATCACGACACTGCTGCGTCTTATCATCGAGATGACGGAGAGCAGCGCCCCCTCATCCTTCACGGCGTAGAAATAGAATGCGTCAGAGATTGTGATGAGCACGGCGATAACCGGAATCCGCCAGTCCCAGCGGAACCTCTGGAATCCCGAAGCCGCCACGTCCGCAGGTCTGGAAGCCGCATCGGAAGCATCCCCCGAAGCCGCTCCAGCCGCAGACACAGCCGCAGACCCCGAAGCCGCACTGACCGCAGCCCGCGCCCGCCTATACTTCAGATACTGGACCAGAAGCAGCATCCCGAGCACGCCTGTTATATAGACATTTGTCCAGCTCTGCACGAACATAGGTTGGAGATGTCCTAGTATATGCTTGTCATACAGCGCGCTGGCGGCTCCGGTGAGCACAGAGACCACCATCCATGCGATGCCTTTGTCAGAAGTGAACGAGATCCCCTCCTTCTTGCTGGAGCGCGCCAGCAGAAAAAGAGCCGCCATCACAAGCGCCACTCCGGCCCACTGAAGCAGGCTCAGCCTCTCGCCGAACAGGATTATGGAAAAAATCACCACGAACATCGGCCGCGACGCCTTGATCGTGCTTGCCGTCGTAAGCGGCAGAAGTTTGAGCGCGACCAGTCCTGACACCCAGGATGATGTCACCAGCAAGGCCTTCAGCACCAGACTCAAGTGGTCCTGAAGCGGGCCGCTTGACAGAAACGGGCATAGAAACAGCGCTGACATGGCTGTGGCCCCGAGCAGAACCCACAGGACGCTGTTTTTCTTGAGAGCCTGCTTCTTCTCCACATCATAGATGCCGAGCAGGATGGCGGAACAAACGGATAACCAAACCCACATAAGGATATAACTAAAACCGGGGCCAAAGATACAATAAATTCGTAACTTTGCCACCGCTTATGGACAAGGACAGATTCATTGAAGTGCGTGGTGCCAGGGCCAACAACCTGAAGAATGTCGATGTTGACATACCGCGCGGCAAATTGGTCGTAATCACGGGATTAAGCGGCAGCGGCAAGTCCTCGCTCGCCTTCGACACCATTTACGCCGAAGGCCAGCGCCGTTATATGAACACTCTCTCCCCCTATGCCAAACATTTCATGGGGGTGCTTGAAAAACCTGCCGTTGAGAGTATCACGGGCCTGAGCCCGGTCATAGCGATCGAGCAGAAGACCACCGGCAACAACCCCCGCTCCACAGTGGGCACCATCACCGAGATTTCAGACTTTCTGCGCCTCCTCTTCTCCAGGGCTTCGACAGCATATTCTCCGGTGACCGGCAAGCCGATGGTCCGCTATACCGATGCGGCCATCGTGGACCTCATAATGAAGGAATACCATGGCAAGAAATGCGTCCTGCTCGCCCCGCTGGTGCGCGGACGCAAAGGAAGCTACAAGGAGCTCTTCGAACAGATGCGCAAGAAAGGCTATACCGAGATCCGCATCGACGGGGAGATGATCTCTCTTCAGGAAGCCGAAGCTCTCGACCGTTACAAGGCTCACTTCATCGAACTTGTCGTGGACAAGCTCAAGCCCGAAGACGGTGACGACAAGCGGATCAGGACATCCGTCCAGACAGCCCTTTCACTGGGCAAAGGATCGCTTGCCGTGCTGGACGCGCAGAGCGGCAGTCTGCACCATTATTCCCGTCACCTGGTTGACCCTGAGACCGGGATTTCCCTCCAGGAGCCGGCCCCGCACTCGTTCTCGTTCAACTCTCCCGAAGGCTATTGCCCGCACTGCAAGGGTCTCGGCACCGTGGTTGATGTCAACATCGACACCATCATCCCCGACCGCAGCCGCTCCATAGCCGATGGGGCCATAGTGCCTCTCGGGAAGGTTGGCAACAGCCGCAAGTCCGACATTGTAAGGGCCATTGCACGCAAGCACTCATTCTCCCTATATGACCCTGTCGGCACCCTTCCGGATGAAGTGGTGTCGCTGCTGGTCTATGGTTCGGACGAGTTCTTCCGGATAGGGGATGGGGCTATGGCCGAGATGGTCAACTGGCCTGGCGTGGTCGACGACATCGAGGACAAGATAGTTTGTCCCGTCTGCCACGGCACCCGCCTCAACGGGCAGGCCGGGTGTTTCCGCATAGACGGGCTGGACATATCCCAGGTCAGCGCCATGGAGATTTCCGCACTCTTGCAGTGGCTCAAAGCGCTTCCCGCCAAACTCGGCACCAGAGAGCAGGCCATAGCCAGGGACATCATCCGCGAACTCGGGGACAGGGTGCAGTTTCTGCTCGATGTGGGGCTGGACTACCTCAGCCTGGACCGTCCCTCCGCGACCCTTTCCGGAGGAGAGGGGCAGCGCATCCGCCTCGCCACCCAGATCGGCTCCAAGCTGGTCAATGTCATATACATACTCGACGAGCCGAGCATCGGCCTGCATCAGCGGGACAACCGCAAGCTGATAGCTTCCCTCAAGAAACTCCGCGACGAGGGCAACACCGTGATTGTGGTGGAGCACGATGAGGAGACAGTCAACTCTGCCGACTGGACGGTGGAGGTGGGGCCCGGTGCGGGGGAGAACGGTGGGCACATCATCTACAGCGGTCCCGCCCGCCCTCTGAACAATCCCAACAAGACCCCTCTGACAAGACGCCCCGGCAGCGGCAAGTTCCTCACGATACGCGGCGCCGGCGGCAACAACCTCAAAGACATAGATGTCAACATCCCGCTCGGGATGTTGGTCGGCATCAGCGGGGTGAGCGGCAGCGGCAAATCGACTCTGGTCAACGAGACCCTTATGCCGGCCCTCAAGGGGAAGTTTACCCGCCTGAAACAGAAACCCTTGCCGTACAAGTCCCTGGAGGGAGTGGAGAATATCGACAAGGTGATAGAGATAGACCAGAGCCCCATCGGACGCACGCCACGCTCCAACCCGGCCACATACACCGGGGTCTTCGATGACATCCGCAAGCTCTTCGAGGACACCCCGGACGCCAAGGTGCGCGGGTTCAAGGCAGGCAGGTTCTCATTCAACGTCGCCGGTGGCCGCTGCGAAGAGTGCAAGGGCGCCGGTATCAAGGTGATAGAGATGAACTTCCTGCCTTCGGTCAACGTCGTATGCGATGCCTGCGGCGGCCGGCGCTACAAGGAGGACACCCTCGCCGTCAAATACCGTGGCAAGGACATAAGCCAGGTGCTGGACATGTCCATCAGCGAAGCATACGAATTCTTCAAACCTTTCCCGAAGATCGCCCCCAAACTCAAGGCCCTTGTGGACGTGGGGCTCGGGTACATACGCCTCGGCCAGTCGGCCGTGACCCTCTCCGGAGGCGAGAGCCAGAGAATGAAACTTGCCACAGAACTGTCCCGCAAAGCCACTGGCAGCACGCTCTATATGCTCGACGAGCCCACCACCGGCCTGCATCCCGAAGACATCAAGGTGCTGTTGGGAGTCCTCGAACGCCTTGTGGACCAAGGTAATACCGTGATGGTCATCGAGCATAACCTAGACGTGCTCAAGAGTATGGACTACATCATCGACATGGGGCCGGAAGGTGGTGCACGGGGCGGCAGGATTATTGCAGAAGGCACTCCGGAGCAGCTCGCCTGCAACTCGTCATCAGTTACGGGACAATATCTTAAAGAAATATTATGACGAAAATAGAAGCCGCAAGGCAAGAATACATGGACTGGTGCCACGCCGTGGGCATCGATACCATCGAAAAGCTCAACGAAGCACTCTTTCTGGGGAAAGGGATAGAACTGATCAACCTCTGCGAAGCGCGCCAGGAACGCAAATACGCCGATGCCGCCGACCAGATATTCTGGAACCGGCGCAACTGCCGTATCGTGATGATGTCGGGCCCGTCCTCCAGCGGCAAGACGAGCTCATCCCTTCGCATAGCGCAGCAGGCCAGAGTCCTCGGGCTCAACCCGAAAGTCATAGAACTGGACAACTATTTCGTGGACAGGGACAAGACTCCGAAAGACGAGAATGGGGAATATGATTTCGAGGCCCTTGAAGCCATGGACGTGGAGTATCTTAACGAGCAGCTTACCGCCCTTTTGCGTGGAGAGGAAATAGAGGTGCCAAAGTTCGACTTCGCTGCAGGTTGCCGCAAATCCTCCGGACACCACCTCTCACTCGACGACAACGACGTCCTCTTCATGGAAGGCATCCATGCGCTCAACCCGGCCCTGACCCCTGCCATTCCGCAGGACAAGATATTCAGGATCTACATTTCGGCGCTTTCCGCTCTGCCAGGAGGCACCAAAGACCACAACTCCACCACCGACAAGAGGCTTCTGCGCCGCATCGTCAGGGACAACCGCACACGCGGCATCTCCCCGGAGCAGAACATCCTCCGCTGGCCGTCGGTGCGCCGCGGGGAGGTCAAGTACATTTTCCCTTTTGAGGAGAACGCCAACCTCGTGTTCAACTCCTCGACCCTCTATGACCTTCCTCTCCTGAAATACTACGCCGAGCCGCTCCTCTGCGGTATCAGCGAGTCTTCGCCGGCCTACGCCAAGGCGCAGGAGCTACTGGAGTTCGTGGCCATGGTCACCCCGCTCAAGCCGGCGGAGATAGCCGCCATACCTCCGACATCCATCATGCGTGAATTCATCGGTGGGCAAACCTTATAATACTATGGATAAGAGCAGATTTTATGCTGGCCTTGCCGTAATGGCAGGCCTTATCGTCCTCGGGGCCATGTTCCCGAGGGCCGTCAGGGAGTTTCGCTCCTTCGACCGTACTGTCAATGTGAAAGGCCTCTGCGAGAGGGAGGTCAAGGCCGACAAGGTCATCTGGCCGCTCTCCTACAAGGTGGTGGCCAACGATATCCAGTCCATCTACGACATGACCGACGGCGGTAATGCCAAGATTGTCGAGTTTCTCAAGTCTGGGGGCATCCCCGAGAGTGAGATAAGCGTGTCAGTTCCGCAGATTTCGGACAAATACGCCAACGAATATGGCAGCAACGACCGCACCTACCGCTATATTGCCACCAATGTCGTCACCGTCTGCACTGACAAGGTGGACAGTGTCCTCGCTCTTATGAACAGGCAGTCGGAGCTGCTTCGCAAGGGAGTCGTCGTGGTCGGAAACAACTGGGAGACACCGGTGGAGTTCCGCTACGAGGCGCTTAACGATCTGAAGCCTTCCATGGTTGAGGAGGCCACAAAGAACGCCCGCGAGGTCGCGCAGAAGTT
>CAKUYG010000030.1 GCA_934702165.1 uncultured Bacteroidales bacterium
GTGGATGCCATAGTATTCACATACCATCTTGAGGCAAGCCGGTCCACAGTCGTTCCGACTTTCCTGATAGCAGATACGTGTAGGCATAATCTGGCGGCTACTCAAGCGTCCATTCGGCGCCGTCCTTGGTGTCCTTGACCTGGATGCCGAGGGCCTTGAGGGAGTCGCGGATATGGTCGGAGACGGCCCAGTCTTTGGCTGCCTTTGCCGCTGCGCGCTGCTCCAGCACCATGTCCATCAGGCCTCCGATCACCTTGCCGTCAGAGCCGGCAGCAGCGTCCTCGTCCTTGAGACCGAGAACTCCGAAGACTATGTCGTCGAAAATCTGCACAAGCGTCTGCATGTCGCCCTTCCCGAGACTCAACTGCTTCGCCTTGGCGGAGTTGATGATACGCACGGCCTCCGAGATGTGCGCGAGCGCCACCGGGGTGTTCATGTCATCGCAGAGGGCATCGTAGATACCGTCGAATATGGCTTTCACGTCAGCGCTCTCTGCCGGGCAGCTGTCCGGGGCGACAGCGATTACCTGCTCTCCGTACTGATATTGCGGTATGGATTTCCCGGCCATCGCATAAAGATCCTTGGCCGCCTGCATCAGTCTCTTGAGCCCTTTCTCCGAGGCCTGGAGAGCCTCGTTGGAGAAGTCGAGAGTGCTGCGGTAGTGGGCCTGGAGGATGAAGAATCGTACCGTCATCGGGCTGTAGGCCTGTTCGAGTTTCGGGTGATCACCGGCAAAGAGCTGCGGCAGCGTGATGAAGTTGCCGAGAGACTTGCCCATCTTCTGCCCGTTTATCGTGATCATGTTGTTGTGTACCCAATAATGCACGCCCTGAGTGCCGCGCATCGCCTCGTTCTGAGCGATTTCGCACTCGTGGTGCGGGAACATCAGATCCATTCCGCCCCCGTGGATGTCGAACTCGCGCCCGAGATACTTCTCTCCCATCACGGAGCACTCAAGATGCCAGCCCGGGAATCCCTCGCCCCAAGGGGACGGCCAACGCATGATGTGCTGAGGCTCGGCCTTTTTCCACAGCGCGAAATCATACGGAGCGTGCTTGTCGGACTGCCCGTCCAGGCTGCGCGTCCCTTCGAGCGTGTCGTCAAGATTGCGTCCGGACAGTACACCGTAGTGGAAGTCCTTGTTGTATTTCTCCACGTCAAAATACACACTTCCGTTGCTCTCGTAGGCGTATCCGGCTTCGAGAATCTTCTTTATGGCCTCGATCTGCTCGATGATATGCCCGGAAGCCCTCGGCTCGATGGACGGCGGAGCCACGTTCAGCATTCGCATGGCCTCGTGGTAGCGGAACGTGTAGGTCTGCACGACCTCCATCGGTTCAAGCTGCTCAAGTCTGGCCTTCTTTGCTATCTTGTCCTCGCCCTCGTCGGCATCATGCTCAAGATGACCGACATCCGTGATGTTGCGCACATAGCGCACTTTGTACCCTAAATGCCGCAGCAGTTTGCTGAGGACATCATAAGTGACACCTGGTCTTGCGTGCCCCAGGTGTGCATCTCCGTATACGGTAGGGCCGCAGACATACATCCCGACATGGCCCGGATTGATGGGTACGAACAGTTCCTTTCTCCGTGAAAGGGTATTGGTAAGGCTAAGATCTCTCATTGCAATTGTCGATAATCCCACGAATATACAAATAAAATGCTTACTTTCGTCTCATGAAATTCATAAGTTGGAATGTCAACGGCCTGCGCGCCGTCGCGGGTAAGGGATTCCCGGAAATTTTCAAAGGGTTTGATGCCGATTTCGTCTGCCTTCAGGAGACCAAACTCCAAGAGGGCCAGATAGATCTCGAGTTTGAAGGGTACCGTTCATACTGGAACTATGCCGCCAAGAAAGGATATTCCGGCACGGTCATATATACCAGGCTGGACCCGGTGGGGGTAAGTTATGGCATGGACAGCGAGGAGCACGACCAGGAGGGGAGAGTGATAACCCTTGAGATGCCGGATTTCTACCTGGTCAACGTCTACACCCCCAACTCACAGGACGGCCTGCGTCGGCTCGACTATCGCATGAAATGGGAAGACCATTTCCGGGGCTACGTGAGCGGCCTTGCCGGGAGCAAGGGAGTGGTGATATGCGGGGACATGAACGTGGCCCACGAGGAGATAGATCTCAAGAACCCTTCAACGAACCACCTTAACGCAGGTTTTTCCGACCAGGAGCGAGCCAAGATGAGCGAACTGCTCGCCGCCGGCTTCCACGACAGCTGGAGGGAGCAGCATCCCGATGAGGCAAAATACTCATGGTGGTCATACAGGATGCGCGCCCGCGAGCGGAACGCAGGCTGGCGCATAGACTATTTCCTGGTGTCAGACAACCTGCGTGACCGCATCACCGGTACGGACATCCACAATGAGATCTACGGGTCGGATCACTGCCCGGTGGAACTCGACCTTGCCCTTTAGGCGGCCTTTTTTCTGGAGCCCAGCAACTCGAAAAGCACCACGACCGCGATCCCTATGACGCAGAAGACGATAGCCTCCGGAATCTGAAGATCGAGAGGGGAGACGCTGCCTGTACGGAGAATCTGTGCCGCCTCCACAGCTTCGCTGTCATACCATGGCCATACCCTCACGAGCGAACCGAACACGAAGCCCAGCAGCACCAGCATGGTCTGCCTCTCCCAGCGGGCCAGAAGCCAGTGGAGAAGCTTGGCGAATGCTAATATCCCCACCACGCAGCCGACTCCGAAAGTGATGATTACAGGCCAGTTGAGGTCAGTGATCGCCTGCATGATATAGTGGTATTTGCCCATCACCAGCAGGATGAAACTGCCCGAGATGCCCGGGAGTATCATGGCGCAGATGGATACGGCTCCGCACAAGAATATGAACCAGATGTCGTCAGTGGTTTTGGTTGGAGACAGGGTGCAGATGACAAGACCCAAGGCAAGTCCGACGATGGCCGGTATCAGGTCAACGGCCTTGAAATCCTTGACCCCCTTTACCATCAGCGCAGCGGAGGCCAGTATCAGGCCGAAGAAGAAGGCCCAAGTCAGTATAGGGTAGTAGTCAAGGCACAGCGTGACGAGTTTTGCGAGTGAAAATACACTCACAAGGACGCCGACCAACAGGGCCACGAGGAAGTCTCCGTTTATCAGACGCCAGAATTCCTTGAAACGTCCGCCGAGCAGTGATTTCCAGGTTTCTTTTTCGGTCACGGCGTTGAGCGAGTCCACAATGTCGGTGTAAATACCCGTAAGCAGGGCGATGGTGCCTCCGCTTACGCCGGGCACGACATTGGCCGCACCCATCCCGAAGCCCTTGAGGGCCACGGACAGATAATGCATCAAAGATTTCATCTGATTATGTTGAGGTAGTTTTTGATTTCAGAAAATACGGCTGACTGGCTCGGTGTGCTGCCGTTTTCAGAAGGAAGTATGACAAGATCGAACACCCCTCCTTTGAGTTTCTCCCGCCCTATTTTGAAGCAGGCGTTGCTGCACCGCGCCTCGTATTCGGGCCAGAATCCGTCATCGGGGCCGGCCAGGCAGATCAGCAGTTCTCCCGAGCCTTCCGGAAGCCTCGCTCCCCGGGATTTTTTCTTTATTGTCCCGGCCAGGTCAAGATCTTTGTCGGAAGGGGACAATATTTTTACAGGTATGCTGTTGTAGCTGAAATATTGCTTTACCGCAGATTTGACGGCGTTGCTGTCTTCATGGAGAGGGGCTATGAGTACTGTGGCCTGACGGATGGCACTCAGCGGCTGCAGGCTGTGCGGGACTATGCTCTTGTTTCGTCCGAGAGCGATATGGCGCAGGAGCAGCACAAGCGGATTCTTCATCAGGCTTCGTTTGATGAGAAGAGTTCTCTGATCTCGCGTTTGGCTTCTTTCCAGCGTGGAATGTCGATTTTAGTCCCTATGACTTCCACCACCTTGGCAGCTATGATGGACCCGACCTCGCCGCACTCCTTAAGGCTGCGTCCTTCCGAGTGGGCATAGAGGAACCCCGCCGCATAAGTGTCTCCTGCGCCGGTGGCGTCCACTGTGTCAGCCGGCCATGCAGGTATGAAGTGCACCTCTTCTCCGGATTTGATCCAGCTTCCGTCCTTGCCTATCTTTACAATCGCGATCTTGCAGAGCTTCGCTATTTCGTCCAGTGCCAGGAGTGGGTCGTCAAGCTTGGTGAATGATTTTGATTCGGTCTCGTTGGCGAATACGATGTCCACGTATTTCTCCACTATGTCGTGCAGGAAAGCAAGGTTGGATTCCACCACATTGTAAGAGGCCATGTCAAGAGATATGATGCATCCGGCATCGTGGGCCAGTTCTACGGCACGGCGGATGAGTGCCTGGTTCTGCACCAGATACCCTTCAATATGGAAATAGTCATACCCCTCAAACCATTCGGGCTTCAAGTCTTCCGGAACGAGGTCCAGTGCTGCGCCCAGATATACGGCGAAGGTGCGTTCGGCGTTGCCTCCGCTGACGAACACCATGGACCGTCCGCTGGATCGCTTGCTCTTGAGAAGCACTGTCTTGACACCGTACTGCTCCTGATCGCTTTTGAAGAGGAGCCCGAGTTCGTCATCTCCGATCTTGCCGATGAAGCTTGATGGCATGCCGAGAATCGCGGTGCAGGTGATGGTGTTGGCGGCTGAGCCGCCTGCCACGTACTTGACTCCGAGAGGTTTGAGGGCTGCCCAGATTTTGTCTCCTGTCTCCATGTCTACGTGCTGCATGCTTCCTTTGGGGAGGTGGTAGTTGTTGAGCAGGGAGTCATCCGGCAGGACTGCCAGGATGTCGGTAAGGGCGTTTCCTATTCCAAGTATTGATTTCATATCTTGCAAAATTAGTATAATTATCCGTAAATTTGCGCCCTCATATGAATAAGAAAGCGACCAAGGTGCTTAAGTATCTGCTGTCAGTCGGACTGGCGGCTTTGCTTGTGTGGTTTGCCTTCAAAGGTGTGGACTGGAAAGCTTTCTGGGAAGGCCTGAAGGAGACCAGATGGGGCTATGTGCTCGTGTTCACGTTCGTTTCCGTCCTTGCCCTGTTCTTCAGGGAGGAGAGGTGGAGGGTGATGATGGAGCCTCTTGACCCCGGAGTGAGGAGACTTGACGCGTGGGACGCGTCCAATGTCGGAAATATTGTCAACGTGGTTCTTCCCGGGGCAGGGGAGTTTGTACGCGGCGGATATGTCAAGTCTGAGAAGATGGGTTACAACAAAATACTCGGCACCATTGTGTGCGAGCGGGCTTGGGATGTCTTGTCTGTGCTTTTCCTGCTTGTCCTCGCGCTTGTTCTGAAGTGGGACACTTTCGGTGATTTTTTCATCTCCAATATCTGGAACCCTCTGACGCACAGTCTCGGCTTCTCAATGTGGTGGATTGCCGCGCCGATTCTTGCGGCTCTTGCGATATTCGTCTGGGGCGTTTTCCATTGGCAGGAGAGATATGCCTTCTGTGCCAAGGTGGCCGGTGCCGTGCGCGGACTCGGCAGCGGCATAGCGAGTTTTGTGCATATCCGCCGCAAGGGTGCGTTCGTCTTGTATACTTTGGGTATCTGGGTGACTTACCTTCTGATGACTTATTATAATTTCCTGGCTATACCTGCGCTTGCCCATCTGACTTTCTTTGACTCCCTGTTTGTGTCGGCAGTGGGCAATATCGCTTCAGTGATCCCTGTACCCGGTGGCATTGGGGCATATCATTATCTTGTGGCTTTGACATTGGAGTCAATATACGGCGCGACATGGGAGACGAGCCTGCTTTTCGCAACCTTGAGTCATGAGACCCATGCCCTGCTGCTTATCGTGCTCGGTATCGCGTCCTACGTCAGGTTGACAGCCCGCAAGGCAAAATAAATGAGAGAAAGTGTTTTGAATTGTTCAAAACACTTTCTAACTTTGCATTCCTCCTCCGTACAAACGGAGAGAGTGGACGGTTCCGTAGCTCAGTTGGATAGAGCAACAGCCTTCTAAGCTGTGGGTCGCGCGTTCGAGTCGCGCCGGAATCACACAAAAAAGCCGACCTTTTCAGGCCGGCTTTTTCTATAATATCAAGGCAGGGACTTTCGCCCCTGCCGTTGTCTTAAAGTTCGTTGAGCTCCTGGGTGAGCTGCTCGTCCTTGCGTCCCACGATGATGTCCTGATACTCCTTCAGACCGGTTCCGGCCGGAATCAGGTGACCGCAGATGACGTTCTCCTTGAGGCCTTCGAGGTGATCGACACGTCCGCGGATGGCGGCTTCGCTGAGCACCTTGGTAGTCTCCTGGAAGGATGCGGCGGAGATGAAGCTGTCTGTCTTGAGAGCCGCCCTTGTGATGCCCTGGAGCACCAAACGTGCTGTGGCAGGCATGGTAGGACGTGCTGACATCACTTCAAGTCCCTGACGCTCAAGTGAGGAGTTCTCGCTCCTGAGGTCGCGGGCGGAGATGATCTGCCCCTCTTCGTAGCGCTGTGAGCCCCCGGCCGTGAGAACCACGTACTTGCCGTAGATATTGTCGTTGACGTCGGTAAACTTCCACTTGTCCACCAGCTCCTCTGCGAGGAACTCGGTGTCTCCCGGGTTGGTTATCTCGACCTTGCGCATCATCTGGCGTACGATGATCTCGAAGTGCTTGTCGTTGATCTTCACACCCTGCAGGCGGTATACGGCCTGCACTTCGTTGACGATGTACTCCTGTGCCTTGACGGGCCCGAGGATGTTGAGGATGTCGCTCGGGGATACGCCGCCGTCTGAAAGTGGTGTTCCGGCCTTGACATAGTCGTTCTCCTGTACGAGGATCTGCTTGCTGAGCGGAACGAGGTAGTGCTTCTCGACGCCGTATTTGTTCTTGACGATGATCTCGCGGTTGCCTCGCTTGACTTTGCCCATGAGGACTTCTCCGTTGATTTCGGAGAGGATTGCAGGGCTTGACGGGTTGCGGGCTTCGAAAAGCTCCGTAACACGCGGGAGACCACCGGTGATATCGCTTGCCTTGCCGATTGCGCGAGGGATCTTCATGATGACTTCACCGACCTTGACCTTGTTGCCGTTCTCGGCCATGAGGTGGGCACCGACAGGCAGGTTGTACTGCTTGATGCTGTCCCCGGCCTCGTTCAAGATGACAAGGGTAGGGCTCTTGGTCTTGTCCTTGGACTCGATGATCACCTTGTCGGTGCTGGTAGAGTACTCGTCGGCGCTTTCCTTCTGGTAGGTCACGCCCTCGATCATGTTCTCGAAGCGTACGGTACCTGCTGTTTCCACGATGGTGGTGGCGTTGTACGCATCCCAGTCGCAAATGAGGTCTCCCTTTTTCACTTTGTCCCCGTCGCCCTTGTAGAGCACTGCTCCGTAAGGCACATCGTACTGGGAGAAGGTGATTCCGGTGTTCTCGTCGAGGATGCGGAGCTCAGCCATGCGGCTTACTACCACCGTCTCCTTGCGTCCGTCGTCAGCGACCCTCTCGATGGTACGGAGTTCCTCAAACTTGAGGACACCGTCGTACTTGGACTCGATGGAAGAGTCGGCGGCTGAAGATGATGCGGTACCTCCGACGTGGAAGGTACGCAGTGTCAGCTGGGTACCAGGCTCGCCGATGGACTGTGCCGCAATGACTCCGACCACTTCGCCCTTCTCGACCATGCGGCTGGTGGCGAGGTTGCGTCCGTAGCACTTGGCGCAGACGCCCTTGCGGCTCTCGCAGGTCAGCACAGAGCGGATCTCCACCTGCTCGATAGGGAGGGAGTCGATGAGGTCAGCCTCCTTCTCGCGGATCTCCTCTCCGGCTTTGATGATGAGTTCGCCCGTGAGAGGGTTGAAGATATCGTGGACTGAAGTACGTCCGAGGATTCTCTCTCCGAGAGACTCGACAACTTCGTCCTTGTTCTTGATGGCGGTGGCGATCAGTCCGCGGAGCGTGCCGCAGTCCTGCTCGTTGATGATCACATCGTGTGACACGTCCACCAGACGCCTTGTGAGGTATCCGGCATCGGCGGTCTTCAAAGCGGTATCAGCCAGACCCTTACGGGCTCCGTGGGTGGAGATGAAGTACTCGAGCACCGTCATGCCTTCCTTAAGGTTGGATACGATAGGGTTCTCGATAATGTCCGCTCCGGAGGCACCGGCCTTCTGAGGCTTGGCCATAAGTCCACGCATGCCGCAGAGCTGCTTGATCTGGGTGGTTGAACCGCGGGCTCCAGAGTCAAGCATCATGTAGACAGGGTTGAATCCCTGCTGGTCGGCTGAGATCTGGTTGGTCACGATCTTGGTAAGCTTGTTGTCCACAGCGGACCAGAGGTCGATGACCTTGTTGTAGCGCTCGTTGTTGGTGATGAAACCGTTGTCGTAGTCGTCACGGATGTTCGCCACCTGCTTGTAGGCGTCTTCCACGAGGGATGTCTTTTCCGCAGGGACGAGGACGTCTCCGAGGTTGAATGAGATTCCGGCGCGGAAGGCCTGGTCGTATCCGAGGTTCTTGATGTCATCGAGGAACTTTGCTGTGCGGGTCACGCCCGTGTGCTTGATGACATCGGTGATGATCTTCCTGAGTGACTTTTTGCCGAGGATTTCGTTGACATAAGGTACCTCGTCAGGGACATACTGGTTGACGATGATACGTCCGGCGGTGGTCTCCACCATCTGTGTGCCCTTGGAAGCGTCCTGCTTGTCTGCAGGGAGTCGGACGGAGATCTTGGCATGCATGTCGAGAGCTTTCTCGTTGTAGGCCACGATCACCTCTTCGGCTGAGTAGAATTTCATGCCCTCGCCCTTAGCACCCGGACGGATCTTGGTGATATAGTAGAGTCCGAGCACCATGTCCTGTGAAGGTACGGTGATAGGCGCTCCGTTGGCAGGGTTGAGGATGTTCTGAGAACCGAGCATGAGCAGCTGCGCCTCCATCACGGCCGCGTTGCCGAGCGGAAGGTGCACCGCCATCTGGTCGCCGTCGAAGTCGGCGTTGAATGCGGTACAAGCGAGAGGATGGAGCTGGATGGCCTTGCCCTCTATCATGCGTGGCTGGAATGCCTGGATACCGAGCCTGTGGAGGGTAGGTGCGCGGTTGAGGAGCACCGGATGTCCCTTCATCACGTTCTCGAGGATGTCCCAGATCACCGGATCCTTGCGGTCCACGATCTTTTTGGCGGATTTCACGGTCTTCACGATACCGCGCTCGATGAGTTTGCGGATGATGAACGGCTTGTAGAGCTCGGCAGCCATGAACTTAGGCAGACCGCACTCATGCATGTTCAGCTCCGGACCCACGACGATGACGGAACGTGCCGAGTAGTCCACACGCTTTCCGAGGAGGTTCTGACGGAAGCGGCCCTGCTTTCCCTTGAGTGAGTCTGAAAGTGACTTGAGGGCCCTGTTGGACTCGCTCTTGACGGCAGAGGATTTCTTCGAGTTGTCGAAGAGTGAATCCACAGCCTCCTGGAGCATTCGCTTTTCGTTGCGGAGGATCACCTCCGGGGCCTTGATCTCGATGAGCCTCTTGAGACGGTTGTTGCGGATGATCACACGCCTGTAGAGATCGTTGAGGTCCGTCGTCGCGAAGCGGCCTCCGTCGAGAGGCACGAGCGGACGCAGATCCGGCGGGATCACAGGGATGACCTTCATCACCATCCACTCCGGACGGTTGATCCCCTTTGACTCCTGGAACCATTTTACGACCTGAAGCCTCTTGAGGACCTCGGCTTTGCGCTGCTGTGAGGTCTCTTTGAGCATCTTTTCACGAAGCTGCTTTCCGAGTTCCTCCACATCGATCTCCTTGAGCAGGTCATAGATTCCCTCCGCACCCATCTTTGCGATGAACTTGTTCTCATCGTTGTCCGGGAGGTTGCTGTTGCCTGGGATGCGCGCCAGGATATCAAGGTACTCGTCCTCGGAGAGGAGAGTCATCTTGTCCACGTCAGCGGCACCTGGCTTCACCACTATGTATTTCTCATAGTAGATGACAGACTCCAGTTTCTTGGCAGGGAGGCCGAGAAGGGCGGAGATCTTGTTTGGAGCTGACTTGAAGTACCAGATATGTGCTACAGGGACGGTCAGCGTGATGTGGCCCATTCTCTCGCGGCGCACTTTCTTCTCGGTCACCTCGACATTGCACCTGTCGCAGACAATGCCGCGGTAGCGGATCCTCTTGTACTTTCCGCAATAGCACTCGTAGTCTTTGGTCGGTCCGAAGATCTTCTCGCAGAAGAGTCCGTCCCTCTCAGGCTTGTACGTCCTGTAGTTGACTGTCTCCGGCTTGAGGACTTCGCCGCAGGATCTTGCGGTGATGTCCTCAGGAGATGCAAGCGAGATGCTTATCGTCTGGAAGTTGCTCTTAATTTTATTGTCTTTATTATTGAATGCAGGCATATTGTTATTCGTTCAAACAATTATTCCAAAGTAACCTTGAGACCCAGACCGCGGAGTTCGTGGAGGAGCACATTGAGTGACTCCGGAATACCTGCAGGCGGGATTGGGTCGCCCTTGACAATGGCTTCGTAAGTCTTTGATCTTCCGACTACATCATCGGACTTGACGGTCAGTATCTCCTGGAGTGCGTTGGCTGCGCCGAATGCTTCGAGCGCCCAGACCTCCATCTCTCCGAACCTCTGTCCTCCGAACTGAGACTTACCGCCGAGAGGCTGCTGGGTGATGAGCGAGTAAGGTCCGATAGAACGGGCGTGCATCTTGTCATCGACCATATGGCCGAGTTTGATCATGTAGATCACACCTACGGTGGCCGGCTGGTCGAAGTAGTCTCCGGTGCCTCCGTCACGCAGACGGGTCTTGCCGAATCTCGGCACGCCAGCCTTGTCGGTGTAGTCGCAGATCTCATCGATGCTGGCACCGTCGAAAATCGGGGTGCTGAACTTAAGTCCGAGCCTGTAGCCCGCCCATCCGAGTACTGTCTCGTAGATCTGGCCGAGGTTCATACGTGAAGGCACGCCGAGAGGGTTGAGTACGATGTCCACAGGCGTACCGTCCTCGAGGAACGGCATGTCCTCCTGGCGCACGATCTTGGCGACGATACCCTTGTTGCCGTGGCGGCCGGCCATCTTGTCACCGACGGTGATCTTACGTTTCTTCGCGATGTACACCTTCGCTATCTGCATCACTCCGTTAGGGAGCTCGTCTCCGATCTTGATCTTGTCCATCTCGCGCTTGCAGATGGCCTGCTCCGTCTTGATGGCGATGCAGTAGTTGTTGATGAGGTCGCGGATCAGCTCGTTGGACTCCTTGTCTGTAGTCCACTTGTTGGAGTTGATGTTGTTGTAGTCTATGCTCTTGAGGACTTCAGTTGTGATCTTCTTGTCCTTCTCGAGGATCTCGACTCCGTAGAGGTCGGTGATGCCTGCGCTCTTCTTGTTCTTTGTGAGGACAACGAGTTTCTGCAGGAAGTCGGAGTAGAGTTTCTCGGCCTTGCGGTCGTACTCTGCCTGACGCATCTCCAGCCTTGCCTTCTGGTCGTTCTTGGCTGCGCCCTTACGGGTGGTCTCCTTGGAGATTTTGGTATAAAGCGCTGTCTTGATGACGGTTCCGCTCAGTGACGGGTTAGCCTTGAGGGATGCATCCTTGACATCACCGGCCTTGTCACCGAAGATGGCCTTGAGAAGTTTCTCCTCCGGTGACGGGTCGCTCTCTCCCTTAGGGGTGATCTTTCCTATCATGATGTCACCCGGCTCGATGTGTGCACCGACGCGTACGATACCGTTCTCGCTGAGGTTGCGGGTGGCGTCCTCGCTGACATTAGGGATGTCGGAAGTGAGCTCCTCCATTCCGCGCTTAGTGTCGCGCACCTCGGTGAGGTATTCATCGACGTGGACGGAAGTGAGCACATCCCACTTCACCATCTCCTCTGAAAGTACGATGGCGTCCTCGTAGTTGTATCCCTTCCAAGGCATGAATGCTACCTTGAGGTTGCGCCCGAGGGCGAGTTCGCCGTTCTGTGTCGCATAGCCTTCAGTGAGAACCTGGCCCTTGACCACCTTGTCCCCCTTCTTCACGATAGGTTTCAGGGTGATGGTAGTGCTCTGGTTGGTCCTGCGGTAGATCGGCATCTTGTACGTGGTCTCCTCCGGAAGGAAGCTTACGAAAGCTTCCCCTTCGGTGCGCTCGTATTTTACACGGATCTCGTTTGCATCCACATAGGTGACCTCTCCGTCACGGCTTGCGACAACCTGAGTGCGTGAATCCACGCAGGCCCTTTCTTCCAGTCCGGTGCCCACGATAGGGGATTCCGGTTTGAGAAGAGGTACAGCCTGACGCATCATGTTGGCACCCATGAGAGCGCGGTGCGCATCGTCGTGCTCGAGGAACGGGATGAGCGAAGCCGCCACTGAAGCCATCTGGTTAGGTGCGACATCCATATAGTCAACCTGATCTTTGGTCACTACAGGGAAGTCTGCCTCAAGGCGGCACTGGATACGGTCTTCAAGTATGTTGCCGTCATCGTCCATCTTCACATTGGCCAGGGAGACGAGCTTGTCCTCTTCCTCCTCGGCGCTCATGTAGTGGCATCCCTCCTGGCTCAGATCCACCTTGCCGTTCTTCACGTCACGGTACGGAGTTTCAATGAACCCGAGGTCGTCGATGCGCGCGTAAACGCACAGAGATGAGATAAGACCGATGTTAGGTCCTTCCGGAGACTCGATAGGGCAGAGGCGGCCGTAGTGTGTGTAGTGCACGTCCCTGACTTCGAATCCTGCCCTGTCCCTGCTCAGACCGCCAGGTCCGAGGGCAGACAGACGCCTCTTGTGGGTAATCTCCGCGAGAGGGTTGGTCTGGTCCATGAACTGTGACAGCTGGCTCGTGCCGAAGAACGAGTTGATCACGGAAGAAAGTGTCTTGGCGTTGATCAGGTCGATAGGGTTGAACTGCTCGCTGTCGCGGACGTTCATCCTCTCCCTGATGGTGCGTGCCATACGGCTCAGACCTACGCTGAACTGGTTGGCCAGCTGCTCTCCGACAGTACGTACACGGCGGTTGGACAGGTGGTCGATATCGTCAACGGTGGCCTTGGAGTTTATAAGCTGGATGAGATACTTTATGATCTCGATGATGTCCGTGTTCGTAAGCACGCGGACATCCGGGTCGATCGACAGTCCGAGCTTCTTGTTGAGACGGTAGCGTCCCACATTGCCCAGATCGTACCGCTTCTCGGAGAAGAAGAGCTTGTCGATCACGTCCCTTGCCGTGCTCTCATCAGGCGGTTCCGAGTTGCGGAGCTGCTTGTAGATGTAGTTGACGGCCTCTATCTCCGTGTTGGTAGGGTCTTTCTGGAGCGTGTTGAATATGATGGCGTACTCGTTGGAGTTGGCCTCGTCCTTCTGGAGGAGAATGCTCTTCTCGTCTGCCTGAAGAATCTTGCTTATGTTCTTGTCATCAAGGACTTCACCTCTGTTGACGATGATCTCGATACGCTCCACCGGAGTGACCTCTCCGGTATCCTCATCGATGAAATCCTCGAACTTGGTCTTGAGCACGTTGTTGGCGAGCTTGCGGCCCTTGTTGGCCTCGAGTTCCGCCTCCGTGACATTGACTTCGTCTGCAAGGTCGAAGATGTCAATGATGTCTTTGTCTGAATTGAAGCCTATGGCTCTGAGCAGAGTCGTGACCGGAAGCTTTTTCTTGCGGTCGATATAGGCATACATCACGTTGTTGATGTCTGTGGCGAACTCTATCCATGAACCCTTGAACGGGATGATCCTGGCGGAATAGAGCTTGGTGCCGTTGGCATGCATGCTCTGGTCGAAGAACACTCCCGGAGATCTGTGCAGCTGTGACACGATGATACGCTCTGATCCGTTGATCACGAACGTACCGGCAGGAGTCATGTACGGGATGTTGCCAAGATATACGTCCTGGACTCTCGTGTCGAAGTCTTCGTGTTCCGTGTCCGTGCAGGAAAGGCGGAGTTTTGCCTTGAGAGGGACATTGTACGTCAGGCCTCTGTCGAGACATTCCTCGATGGAATACTGAGGAGGATCGATGAAATAGTCGATGAACTCAAGTTTGTAGCTGTTCCTCGTGTCCTCTATCGGGAAAATCTCCTGGAATACCTGGTACAGTCCTTCGTTCTTCCTGTTTTCCGGGGTGGTCTCAAGCTGGAAGAAGTCTTTGAACGACTTCAGCTGCACCTCCAGAAGATCCGGATATTCCAGAATTTTGGATGTGGCAAAGTTTATACGCTTGTTGTTGGTCTGATTTGACATATTCTGCCTTGGAAATAGAGAAAAACTTAAATACGGAAAAAAGGTTTAGAGCCTATTATCCCCGGCTCTAAACCTGTTTGTCCCCTAAAGCAGGGAGAGGTGGATTTACTTAATCTCAACCTCTGCACCGGCCTCCTCAAGAGCAGCCTTGAGGGCTTCGGCCTCTGCCTTGGAAATTTTCTCTTTGACTGTTGCAGGAGCGCCGTCAACCATGTCCTTAGCTTCCTTCAGACCGAGTCCGAGTTCGCTCTTGACAACCTTGATGACGTTGAGCTTGGCCTGACCTGCGGACTTGAGGATCACGTCGAACTCAGTCTGCTCAGCCTCAGCGGCTGCACCGGCACCACCGTCAGCTGCTACTACAACTGCAGCGGCTGCAGGCTCGATTCCATACTCATCCTTGAGGATCTTTGCAAGTTCCTGTACGTCTTTCACAGAAAGGTTTACCAACTCTTCTGCGAGGGCTTTAACATCTGCCATAATTGATATTCTTTTTTAATTTGTTGATATTATTCTGATTATTCTGCCGGCTTTTCAGCTGCCTCCGGCTGGGCCTGCTCTGCCGGAGCCTCCTGCGCTGCAGGAGCGGCGGAGCCGATCTTCTCGTCTTCTGCCTTACCCTCGGATGCGTTCTCGAGGGCGGAGACGATGTTGCGGATAGGACTCTGGAGGAGACCGATGATGTCGCCGATGAGTTCTTCCCTTGTCTTGATGGCAGCGAGCTGGTCGAGTTTGTCCTCACCGATGAACACGCACTCCTGCACATATGCACCCTTGATCACCGGCTTGGTGAACCCATCGCGCTGGAGTTTCTTGATGAGCTTGGCCGGAGCCGCCGGAACGGTGGTGTACATGATTGCGGTGTTGCCGGAGAGCGTCTCGTCCAGAGTTTTGATGTCCTCGTTCTCAAGAGCGTTGAGGACGTGTGCGAAGAGAGTGTTCTTCACAACATTGAGGACTACACCCTCGTTGAAGCACTCGCGACGGAGCCTGCTTGTCTGTGATGCATTCAGGCCTGAGATATCCGTGATGTAGAAGTTAGGATACTCTTTTATCTGCGCTGAGATGCTTTCAATAATCTGACCTTTAAGTTCTTTCTTCATAATATTGAATTTTTACTCAGCACCGTTGAGAAATGCCTTGAGATCAACCTTTACGCCAGGGCTCATGGTAGAGCAGATGGCGGCGCTCTTCATATATGTTCCCTTGAGGGACTGCGGCTTGAGCTTGGAGATTGCGTTGAGCACCTCGGCCGCGTTGTCGTAGATCTGCTCTGCGGTGAATGAAGC
>CAKUYG010000031.1 GCA_934702165.1 uncultured Bacteroidales bacterium
ATGAGCCTCTTTGACGAAACCTCAAGAAATAACCTCTCCTATGCCAGTCCACCCCGAAACCGTCCTTATGCTGAAATGACTTAAACTGAATGCTATCTTCCTTCAAACGGCAAACTGCTTGGAGAAGACAAGCGGATAGAATATTTGACCATTGAGCAGTTGAGGCAACTCAAACAGGCCGCAGAGAATGCAAGGTATGACAGAACCAGAGATTTTGTGGATATGTTTATGTTCTCAGTTTACTGTGGAGGATTAAGAGTCAGCGATCTAATATCATTGAAATGGAACGAGATTGATACGAGTAACAGGATAGTCAGACACTATCAGGTAAAGGACCATAACAGAAAAGTGGTACTTCTTACAATCCCTATGGCTGACGGGGCTGTTGATATACTGAAAAGATGGAAAGGTCGTAATGAGAATTATGTCTTCGGATTGCTGGATGATGAGTTCGACTTGAGTGATGAAGAAAACTTCCTGCGCATAAAATAGTCCAGAACGAGAACAATTAGTCAGTCTCTTGCAGCGCTTGGAGAAAAGATCTGTCTTCCCTTTAAGTTGCACATCCATTGTGCAAGACACTCTTTTGGCATCAACGGACTAAATAATGGAGGGGACATTCTTCGGTGCTGACCGAGGATTTCTCATTTTCAAGGATAGTAATTGGGTAGTTTGAACCTGTTTTTACCCCGAAAAAGGGGCATTTTCGGCACAAAAAAAGCACCGGGACTTCCCAGTGCTTCAATCATAAATTATTGAAAATCAATCAATAATGTTTCAATGATGGGTTAATACTCCTCCTCGTTAAAGAAGAAATCGTCCTTGGTAGGGTAGTCAGGCCAGATATCTTCGATGGATTCGTAGATTTCACCTTCCTCTTCGAGTTCCTCGAGGTTCTCTATGACTTCCTCCGGAGCTCCGGAGCGGTTTGCGTAGTCAATCAATTCTTCTTTGCTTGCAGGCCATGGAGCATCGTCCAGGCTGCTTGCCAGTTCAAGTGTCCAATACATAAGTCGTACAATGTTTAGTGCGCAAAGATATAAAAATATTTGATACTTGATATAGCAGCGTAAAAAATCAGCTTATCTCGACTCCTCCGAATGCGCATTCTGCGTCTATGAATATGGTGTGACGGCCGCTCCGTCCTGACAATTTGTTGTTCACGCCACCGAAAGCCGATGTCCCCTTTACATCGACGGCTATTCCGTCAGGGAGCATGATCTTGACACCGGCAAATTTGGCCTGTACGCTGATATGCTGATCGTCATTTATGATGGCTTCCCTTAAGTCGAGCGTCATGGAGCCGAAAGCGGCTTCGATTCTTGCCCCATCGAAAACTTCTCCGCTGATCTTCTTGTTCTGCTCGCCGAATGCGATGTTGTAGGATTTCAGTCCGTTATCTGTCTGGGTTGTCTCCATCTTGAAGCCGTGAGATTTGCCGGAGAAGATACTGCATGCTCCGATGATTATCAGGAGTACGGCGAGTCCGAGTTTCCAGAAGATGGACCAGTCGATTAGCCCCTGCGCCTGAAGCAGCAGGAGGACACCTGTGCTGAACCCCATGACTGAACCCCAGTTGGGGTGTGTAATGAACCCGAGCAGAAACGGGATCATTATGAGCAGAGTCCACCATCCCCTGAAGAAAATGTTGAAACTGAGAACTCCGGAAATACTTAATATCCACAATACTCCCAAAGCAATGAGCGCGAGCCCGATGATGGTTTTGTTGAGCGGTTTCATGATATTGAAATTAAAAAGAAGCGATGAATTCATCTATGGTGCAGCCTTCTGGCATGGCACTGCTGACCCGTAGGCGCAGCCGCTGTTTGGCCTTGGTAACGGAGACAGGGGATATCCCGAGCATGCTTGACATCTGTTTCCCATTGAAACGGAACCGCAGCAGAGTGGCTATCCTCATCTCATTCTGGGTGATGTCCGGAAATGAAGACCTGAGCCTGCTAGGGAAGTGGTCACAGACCTTGTCCAGAATTTCATCCAGTCTTTTCCAGTCCTTGTCGGAGAGATAGCGGTCGCTTTCTCTCAAGGATGTCACAAGTTTGTCTTCATCCATGAGAACGGACCGCAGTTCCGAACGGTTGCGTTCGCTTTGAATGAGTTTAGCCTGTCCTCGATTCAGTTCCTCTTCTTTCTCTTCAATGGCACTGTCTCTGGATTCCAATTTGTTGCGGAAAATTTTGGCCATCACGAATATGGCAACTGCAAGGACTATCAGCACCGACAGAGCCGTTCCGATGATTCTGGCTCGGGAAGAACGGGCATCGGCCTTTTCCAGCTCTACTCTGGATTCGATGATCTTGTCACTCTGCTGCTCTGCTGTCCTCTGGTCATTGAGCTGATTGTTCAGTGTCAAATATTTGACCGCGTTGGCATCATCGTGGAGCAGATCACGATATACTATATACATGAGTTGTGAAGCTGTGATCCTTGAGACCAGACTCGGGGCGTCCAGATCCTTTGCCGCGTAGAACAGGGCGGAATCCGCCATCTCCATTTTGCGGAAGGCATCGGCTAGCACGACGTAGCGTACGCGTTCTTTCCTTTTTCCCTCTTTTACCAGTCTCTCCTGTGTGCGGACACCCTCAGATGCACATTCCAGGGCTTTCGCAAACTGTCCGTCACGGCTGTAGATGGCGGCGACCCCATAAAGAGCTCTGGCGTAGTCGTTCTCCGAACGGCCTTCCTTGGCCACGGACACCGCTTCTTCTCCGCGCCTGATGGCCTCCGAATAGTCCCCGCCGGAGTCAGCCAAGAACATTAGGGCGTGGGAGGTGTTTATGAGGCCGGTGATTTCGAGGGCTTTGGATCCTGCAGCCCGAGCTTCCTCTATCCCTTTCTCAAATTCCGGAATGGACGAGTTGTACCATCTCCTCTCATTCAAGGCGGTGGCGTATCTCATATGAATCAAGGCTGCAAGGAGATGGTTGTCAGACCCTTCGATCTGCCGGCTCGCCATCATCAGGTCGTGAACCCATTCGGCTTCGTTTCCTGACTTGTTTTCTTGATTCACAACACTGCGCAGGTAATAGGCCAAGGCTTTCCGATCGTCTGAGCCATGACGCAGGAACCATTGCACCCCGGAGTTCATGATCTCTTCATCGAGTTGTGGCTTGTATGAGTTATAGTCCGCGTAGGTTTTCAGCAAACACCAGGAGGCATGTCTGAACGCCCCGTCGGCAGCGGTGTATGGTCTTGAGTCAAGTATCGCCGCGGCACTGTCGGGTTTTGAGTCCACGAGCGACTCCGCTTTCCGGAGATCATCGGGGAGGTCTGTTCCACTGTGACACGCCGTCAGGCACAGCGCAATGATAAAGATAGGAAAGGCTTTGTTCATAAGTCCCCAAAAGTACGAAATTGTTCCGGCTTTGCAAAGCCGGAACAATTTGTTGTCATTTGCCCTCGATCCCGGATCCTTTGGCGCTTCCGATACGGGAAGCCTCATCGATATTGCCGACATTGCGCCTTTGGGTCCCGGTGGTTTTTCCGAAGTTCCAACTGATGCCTATATGGAAACTCTGCGCGTAGTACTTCTGTCCTAGGTATGAACTTTTTACGCTGCCGAGCAAGGATTCGTCCCCTGCTGTCAGGCAGTCCAGATTGGACGCCAATGTACGGAAGATGTCGTCGAGTTTGGCTGTGAGAGTGAGTCTGCCGTCAAGCATGTTCTTGCGTACTGCAAGATTGGCAGTGTACTGGTCGCGGATCTTGAAGAAACCATAGGCCATAGGGGAATTGTACCTCCCGTCGAGCTGTATTTTCCAATCAGCCGGAAGGTTGAAGGTGAGGCAGGTGTACAGGGCTGCCGAGAGGGTTCTGTTTTCTGCCATACCGGCTGTAGAGGCATCCATATATAGGGCATTGGCATTGACGGTCCAGACAAACCATTTGGTGATAGGAAGTTCTGACAGTGCTGCCGTCAGGATTGCCATGTCCTGCCTGCCGAAATTGGCCCAAGCCAGCATCTGATCTCCGTTTGCTTTGAGATACGGCATCTGTGAGAACATGTCCCCTGTGTGGCTGTATCCGGCGCTGAGGGCGAAGTGTTGACCCATGCCGGCGGACAGTGATACTTCGTCTATGTACGAAGGCTTCAAAGCCGGGTCTCCGACAGTATAGGAGTGGGCGTCAATGTAGTTCTCTGCCGGGTTGAGGGCGTAGTAACTTGGCCTTTGAATGCGTCTCGAATAAGACAATGCGAAATTCAGTCCGGCTTTCGGAGCGTATCCGGCAAAAACTGTCGGGAAGAGGTCGAAGTAGCTGCGCCTTGTCTGGTCGGAGGCCGAAATCCAGTCCCCGAATGAATTGGTGTATTCTCCTCGCAGTCCGGCCTTCAGAGACCACTTTGGGCCAAACTGTGCTGAAGCAGAGATATATGCGGCCCCGATGTGTTCGCGGTAGTTGAATTCGGTATTCCTGTCCGGCAGTCCCGTTTCGATACGTGTGGTCGTGTTGTCTGTGGAGGAAAGGGCCCACTTGAGTCCGGTCTCAAGCATGAACATTTTGGCTACCAATGTCTGATAGTCGATTTTAGCCGAGTATATGTTGACCCTGTTGTCCGAGCCGATGTCCCTCCGGCTGCCGGTCCAGCCTGTCCTCTGGTCTGTAACCGCGTAGATGTCGGTAATTCCTTCACCGGTGCCGGTGTTGTTGTACCAGTCGAGGTTGGCGGTCAACTCCGCGCTGCGGGCAGGGTCGAAGATGTGCGTGTAGTTGAGGTTTGTGTTGACCTGCCTCATCTCGCTGTCGTTTCTGGTGTCGGACTCTGTCCTCTCAATCGTGGTGTTCCCGATGGTCTGGCTTGTGATGTTATGGGCCCTGTCAGAACTCATAAGGTCATGAGCCATAGGTATATTCACTATAAATCCGAACGTGTTTTGCTCGTCTGCCATCCAGTCGTTGCCGAGACGGATCTGCCAGTTTGAGTAACGGTCTTTCTGGAGCGAACTTGATGTTATGGCCATCGGTGTGCCTGCATTGTCGAGCCTGTTGTCGATGTCCATTTTTATGTCAGTGTTGTATATGCCTTGATAGATGTTGAGGAATGTGCTGGTTTTTCTGCCTCGATAATTGAGGTTCGCCCAGCTGCTTTCCTGCCATAGGAAGCGGTCTGTGTCCTTGAAATACATTCCCCCTCCATCTGCGCCGAGGGTGCCGTTGAGTCCTGAAAGGACATTGCGCTTTGTCTTGATGTTGATGATTCCACCCTGTCCGGAGGCATCGTATTTGGCGGACGGGTGTTCCATGAGTTCCAATTTGTCGATGCTTTCGCCACCTGTGGAACGCAACATCGCTTCAAGGCTCTGCCCGTCCAGATAGGTTGCACGCCCGTCAATCCAGACCTGGACGCTCTTGCCGTTGAGTTTGATATTGCCGTCTTTATCTATGGTTACGCCTGGCGCCTTGCTCAAAAGGTCCAGCGCGTTGCTCCCTTGGGCAAAGGCGCTCTGGGAGATGTTCATCACCACTTTGTCCACTTTCATCTCCACGAGCTTCACTCTTTCGGTTACTGTGGCCCCGGCGAGCATATCGGCATCTTCTTCAAGAAAGATTATTGCCTTCTCTTTTTCTCCGGCCTGCAGCTTTACTTGACGGCTGAAGTCTTTGTAACCGAGAAGAGATGCTGTGATGGTATATTCTCCCGGTTTTGCGCTAAGGCTGTATGTGCCGTCCGCTTCGCAGGTCGTCCCGGCTACTATGCTGCTGTCCTTGTCCATCAGAGCGACGGTAACCCAACCGAGCGGTTCTCCGCTTGCCTTGTCATATACCGTCCCTCCGATTCCTGTGGGGGTCTGTCTGGCTGCACTTGCGTTTGAAGTGCAGATTAGTGTCGCGGCCAATGTCAGGGCCGCTTTGATGAGATTGTTCATTCTGTCCGATTTTTTCACGATGCAAAGTTAGCCCGGAGAGGACTTTGGCGGTGTGTCGTGATGTGGACAGATGCTGATATTAAATAATTGATAGACAGTATATTGCTGAACGTGTTGTGGACAAGTGGACTTTAACTGTAGTCTTCAAGTCTCCATTCGTCCTTCCACTCGATGGTCGGCATCCCGTTGCGGAACACTATAGGAAGAAAAATATAGGTCGCGTTGTAGACTGCCTGTGACGGAGTGACGAGGGTATAGAACCGGTCCGCTTTCTTCGGGGTACTGAAGTCCCGTGGATAAGGGCGGTGGTTTTTGTACTTTGCAAGGAACTTGTCATATTCTCTGGTCGGGATGTCGGTATTCAAGGTATACGGTTGCCACCTGTCTGCCATCACCACATAGAGTTCCTTGCCGGGTATATTGATCACGCTGGTGATTTGGGAACAGAACGAGTGAGCATGCTTGTCTCCGACGTGCGGGTCTCCAAGCACCTTGTATTCTCCATGGTAATCGTCGAATACGGCAACTTCGGACGGGTTCGGGGTGTAGCTCGTGGTGCCTGAAGTAAAGATGTAGTGCCGGCCGTCCTTGACAAAGTGTGCCGCAGCTTCACGCGTCAGCGGGGGAGTGAGTCCCACGAAGTGTTCCGAGAATCTGCCATTGACTCCAAGGCAGTCTTCCGTGAGTTCTGCGCAGATATATTCCCAATGGGGCCGTTCGAACCACACATACGATTTGCCGGTGTCGGGGTCGGTGTACATGTCAAAGTCTCCCACTGCAAATCCGTCCGGTTTCAGGCTTGTGACGTATTCGTATGGACCGAGGAAATTGTCCGCCTGCGTGATGACAAAGTGTCCGTCGTTGGCCTGGTACTTTAGCCAGCAGACATATTTGCCGGTCTTTTCGCTATAGACTATATGCGGGCGTTCAAGTTTTTGCGACCAGTGCAGGGGAGAGTCCGGGTCGCCAGATGGCATCAGGATATGACCTTCGTCTTTCCAATTGTAGAAATCGTCTGAAGAATAGCATCTGACTCCGCAGAATATCCGGTTGGTTCCGAAGAGCGTGGAGGTCTTGTCTTCTCCGTACCAATAGTACTTGCCGTCCCTGAATGTTACCTGAAAGCCGTGAGCCTGTATAGGTTTGCCGTCCGTGTCCAGCCAGACTTCCCCCGGCTTTATGGAATTGTATCTGACAGGGTGCAGGGGATAGTTCTGTATGCACAGGTAGTTGCAGCGGCCGACAGTGTCGATCTGCACAGGACAGTCTTTGGAAGTGTTGGCGAAACCGAAGAACGAGGCATTGTCACAGGCATCGACAGTGAAACGCGTGTCTTCTGACTTGATCCTGATGTCCTTTACGGAGAACCTGTTGACATCCTGGATATTGCCGATGCCGGTGCAGTTGGCGGTGACGTTGCCGAAGAAGATGCTGGACGCTTTGAGCTCCGGCAGACTCTTGATGCTGATAAGATTCCGGCATCCGTCAATTTCGATGTCATGTATGGAGACGTTGCGCAGGTATGGGGTCAGACGTGTGATTTCAGGGGTGGGGTAGCGTTCTGCCAATTGACCTACCCATCTTGCCGAGCCGAGGTAGTCGACAAACAATGCATCTTTGATGACATTGGCTTTGACGCGTTCGATATAGATGTTTTCTGCTCCGCCTCCGCGCGGCCTTCTGGATTTGAAGCGGAAAGCATGGTCGGTACCGTCGAATATGCAGTCGTGCATGTAGATATTGCGGATTCCTCCGGCTGTCTCCGTCCCGCAGACTATTCCTCCAGCACCGCGCAGCGCCAGACAATTGCGGATTACGACATTTTCTGTCGGGATGCCCGTATCGACTCCATCATCCCCTCTGCCGGATTTCATCGTATAGCAGTCGTCCTGGCAGTCGAGCGAGCAATACTCTATAAGCACATCGCGACTGGAATCAATATCAATTCCATCTGTGCGTCCGTGTCCGAAACTCCTTACTGTGACACCGCGTATGATGATGTCTTCACAGTATTGTGGCACGATGTTCCAGAAAAGCCCGTCCTCCAGAGTCAGACCCTCAATGAAGACCCCGCTGCACCTGACAGGCGAGATGGTCTTAGGGAGAAACACCGGGCCGTTTTCTCTACCGTCAAATACCCTCCCCGTTTCCGGTATCCCGGTCAGATCCTCTATTTTCTTGACTGTTTCAGTATTGCGTGTGTATATCTCGCAATCTGTGGACGGGCCCTTGATTGTGCCCTTTCCGGTGATGGCGATATTTGTCTGCCCGTATGCATAGATGCAGGCTCCGAGTGAATAGAGATTGATGCCTTCATCACGGGTGAACACGGCTGGGAGGTAGTCCTGGATGCGGCCGCTGAAGTTGAGAGTGCATCCTTCTGGCAGATGCAGGTTGACATTGCTTTTGAGGCTGATGCGCCCGGTGTTCCATTCTCCCGGCGGTATTGTGACGGTTCCGCCGCCTTGTTCCGAGACAGAGTCAATGGCTTGCTGGATTATTGCTGTGGCCATACCGGCTGCGTCCTGCCTTTCCGCCATGTCTACTGTGACGCTGAGTCCTGGGAATGCCGGGCGGTCAAAATCAATGGTGGGAAACGGGGCCGATACCGGGGCGATTGTCTCTCCAAGATATTGTGGCCCCGCAGCTATTTCAAGCCGGCTTCCCGATGAACTGTTGCATGATATAAGCGCGGCTGCAGCCGTTATCAGGAGAATGGTTGTCTTTTTGGTTGCACGTGGTTTCATGCCAGCAAAGATATATCATTCGTGTTAATATCCAATCATGCTGTAAGACACAAAATACCGGCTGGATGATTCCAGTCGGTATTTTGTGACGCCTGCAGGATTCAAACCTGCGACCTTTTGATCCGTAGTCAAATGCTCTATTCAGCTGAGCTAAGGCGCCAGATCAAACCGGACGGGCCGGTCTGTTATTTATTCTGCCGGAGTTTCCTTCACGTTGCGCTTTGCCTCCTTGATGCGAGCCTTCTTACCTGCAAGGTTGCGGAGGTAGAAGATGCGTGCGCGACGGACCTTTCCGACTTTGTTGAGTTCGATCTTCTCGATGGCTGGGGACTCATAAGGGAAAATCCTCTCGACTCCGACACCGTTGGACACCTTACGGATGGTAAAGGTCTTGGTGTATGGTGTAGCTCCGCAAATCTGGAGAACTACTCCGCGGAAGCTCTGAAGTCTGAACTTGTCGCCTTCCTTGATCTTGTAGGTCACGGTGATTGTGTCACCTGCCTTGAACTCCGGGTAGGACGCAGCCTTGTTTTCGCTGAAGGACTGCTCCACTAATTTTATCAAATCCATAATCTGAATTATGTTCTTATCGCAGCATCATCAAACCGTCTGACGAGCGGCTGCCGTTTTCGGATTGCAAAGATAGGCAATAATTATGAATCTCCAAATTTTTTAAAAGAATTCGCTCTCTTTTTTGAGGATCATCATGTCGTCTCTCGTAGGAGCCGGCTTGAACGAATCGCTGCCCCTCATCGCTTCGATGGCATCTTTCTCGCTCTTACTCAGTTTGTGAGGCACCCATATCAAAATCTTGACATAGAGGTCACCCTTGCCGTATCCGTTGACTGAAGGCAGCCCTTTGCCGCGGAGCTTCTGAACTGTGCCGGACTGGGTGCCGGCAGGAAGTTTCAATGTCTGAGGACCGTCAAGACAAGGGACCGTAATCTCGCATCCGAGGATGGCATCGGTAACCCTTATCACCTTGGTGTAGAACAGGTTCTGGCCATCCCTCTTAAAGAGTGAGTGCGGGATTTCCTCGATCGTGACATAAAGGTCCCCGTTGACTCCTCCCATCGGGCCGGTGTCACCTCCGCCCTGGACTGTCAACTGCATGCCGTCTTCGACACCCGCCGGGATCTTGACGGTCACGTTCTCCCTTACCTTAACCACGCCTGTACCACGGCACTGGCTGCAAGGATTGGAGACTATCTTGCCTGAGCCTTTGCAGTTCGGGCAGGTGGTCGCCTGGGTGAATATGAAACTTCCCGTCATGACCTGGCCTGTACCTTTACAAGTAGGGCAGACCTTGACATCAGATGCGTTGGTAGTACCCTTTCCGCCGCAGGCCGGACAAGGCCTGTTGCGCTCCACCGTGATGGTCTTCTCGCAGCCGGAAGCGATCTCTTCCAGGGTGAGGCGGACTTTGACACCAAGGTCGTTGCCGCGGACCACACGTGATCCGCCGCCCCTCTGGCTTCTGCCTCCGAAAGGTGAACCCCCTCCGAATGAAGATCCTCCGAAACTGAATCCGCCACCTCCGAAGATATTCTTCAGAAGGTCGTCCAGGCTGCCGAAGTCCTGCGTCCAATTCTGGCCGCCGGACGTGTCTCCGACACCGGCAAAGCCGAACTGATCGTATTTGGCCTTCTTGTCAGGGTCGCTCAGTACGGAATAGGCCTCGGAGGCCTCCTTGAACTTCTCCTCGGCGGTCTTCTTCTCCTCGTCCGTGCCGCTTACCCAACGGTCCGGATGCCATTTGAGCGCCGCCTTGCGGTAAGCGCTCTTTATGTCATCGGCGCTGGCCCCTTTCTGTAGGCCCAGCACCTCATAATAATCTCTTTTCTCTGCCATAATATTATGCTCCTACAACAACCTTGGCATAGCGGAGCACTTTTCCGTTGAAAGTGTATCCCGTCTGAATCACATCCACCACCTTGCCCTTGAGGTCTTCTGACGGGGCCGGTATCTGGGTGACAGCCTCATGCATGTCGGTATCGAACTTCTCGCCTTTGGCCTCGATCTTGGCGAGCCCCTTGGATTTGAGATAGTCCATCAGTTTGGTGTAGATGAGGTTCGTGCCCTCCTTGGCCGCCTCATCAGCCGATGAGGCAAGCATTTCCATCGCCCTCTCGCATGCGTCAAGCACAGGAAGCATCCCCTTGACCGTCTCGGCTGATGCCGAAGCTGTCATGGAAAGCCTCTCCTCGGCGGAGCGGCGGCGGAAAGTCTCGAACTCAGCCATCAGGCGAAGATAGTCGTCCTTCTCTTTCGCCAGTTTGTCAGTGAGTTCGGATACTTTCTTCTTCAGTTCCTCGTCCTTGCGCTCCTCTTTCTTGCACTCCTTGCTGTTTTTTTCTTCCGTTTCCGGAGCCTCCTTCTCAAGCTCAGGCTCTTTCTTTGTATCTTTTTTGTCTGCCATAATCAAAGTCATTTTTCTCTTTTCAAAATCAAAAGGCCTGCCAGTGACATTATGTCACCTGAAGAAGCGGTCTATCTCCTTGAGAGACTCCGGGAGGGCGAAGATGGCTACCCGGTCGTAAGCCTCTATCTTGGTGTCGCCCACAGCGATGTATGCGTCGTTGCCGCGGATGACCCCTACTATGATGGCGTTCTGCGGAAACTCGAGGTCTTTGAGCGGAGCTTTGGTGATAGGGGCGTCCGGCGCCACCGTATATTCCATCACTTCCGTGTTGGTGCCCGCCATGTATCTCACGAAGCGTGCTTTCCCCGAGAGGGTGAGGCGGAAGATCCTGCCTGCCGTGATGAGCTTGCGGTTGATGACATTGTCCACACCCATCTCTTCCGCGAGCCGTATGTATTCGATGTTCTCGACTTCCGCCACGGTGCGGGCGACGCCGAACTTCCGTGCGACCACGCAAGAGAGCACGTTGCTCTCATCGCTGTCCCCGAGCGCCATGAAGGCGTCATATTGCTGAATGCCCTCTTCATACAGGAAGTCCGAGTTGCGTCCGTCCCCGTTGACGACCATGACCGAGGATGGCAGGTTCTCCGACAGGTGTATGCAGCGGTCATGGTCCTTCTCCACGATCTTGACCCCGATGCCGGCTCCGGCAAGTGACCTTGCAAGCATCTCGGATGTCCTTCCGCCTCCGAGGATGAAGGCGCTGCTTATGTCTATATTGCTCTTGCCGAATAACTTATGCAGAGCCGCTACACCCTCCCTGCGGGAAATCGTAAATACGAGGTCACCGAAGAGGAATTTCGTGTTGAGCTTCGGGATGATGGTCTTGCCGTCGCGTGATATGGCTATGACCCTGAACTGCTTGAGGTCCTCAGGAGCTATGGTGCTGATGAACTCCGAAAGCTTCAGGTCAAGCAGGGGAGACTCCTCGTTGAGCTTGAACACGGCTATCTGGAGCTTGCCACGTGCGAACTCCATGGTCTCGGCGCTGGAGTTATGGTTGAGGAAGTCTATGATCTCATCCGCAGCAATCCTTTCCGGATAGAACATCATGTCGATACCCATCTCCTTGAAGAGCAGTTTGTTCTCCGCAGACAGGAAATCTTCGTCGCTGATCCTGGCGATGACTTTCGCCGCCCCGAGCCTCTTGGCCAGCAGCGCCCCCACGAGGTTGACCTCCTGTGGGGCGAAAGGATATACCGCTATGTAGAGGTCGGCCTGTGCGACCCCGGCTTCCTTGAGCACTTTGATCGACGACGGGCTTCCAAGTATGGTCTCCACATCGGTATAGGCCGACATTGACGCAATCCTCTGCGGGTTGTCGTCAATGACGGTGATCTCGTTGCCCTCGGAGCGGAGCATCTTCGCCAGATGGGAGCCTACCTCTCCGGCTCCTTCAATGACAATCTTCATATTTTCGCAAATAATCAAAAATCTTTTTACCCTTCAGCAGATACTCCACGATTATACACAGCGGCATCACACCGCGCACTTTTCCTGAACCGCTGGCGGGGGTGTGCGGTACCTTGCGCAGGGCACGATATTCCTTGTGCGCACGGAATACAGCCCGGCACAGATCCGGTCTGCCTTCAAGCAGGTAAGCAAGGGCGCTCAAGTCATCAAGCAGGAGCCTTGTGAAAATCCGCACGCGTGCCCTGCCGGGACCGATCGTGGCCGCGAGGTTGTTGTCCAGGAGCAGCAGCCCGTTGCGGTAATTGAGCATCAGCTTCGAGACCGAAGTCCGGGGGAGCGTGCCCCCGCCCAGATGCCATACCCGTGTACACGGGACAACGCTGACCTTGAACCCCGAGAGCTGGGCCCTCCAACAGAAGTCGATCTCCTCCATGTGGGCGAAAAACCTGTCGTCCAGTCCCTTGAGCTCTTCCCAGAGTGACGCCCTGGTCATCATGCATGCCCCGGATACCCATAAGACATCCTGGCCTCGGAAGTACCACGGGCCGTCAATATCAGTCCGGGACAGGACCCGTCCCCGGCAGAACGGGTAGCCGAAACGGTCAACGTATCCTCCAGCCGCGCCTGCGTACTCAAGCATCCCGGTCTGTATATACTCCCCGTTCCGGTGCAGGAGCGCCATCAGTTTGGGCCCGCACACACCGCATTCGGGATGCCCGTCCATGTGACGGGTGAGGTTGTCGAGCCAGTCCGGCTCCACCAGCACGTCAGAGTTGAGCAGGACCAGATATTCGGGCCGTGATGCGGGTTCGGAGAGCAGGGCCGCGATGGCCCTGTTGTAGCCTCCGGTGAAACCGTAGTTGCGATCCAGCGCGATGATCCTTACTCCGGGAAAATGCAGGGACAGCATCTCCACGGAGCCGTCGGTGCTCCCGTTGTCAGCTACCACAAGCTCGGCATCCCTGCCGTAGAGGCTTTCCTCTATGGCAGGGATGAACTGAGCCAGATAATCCCTGGTGTTCCAGTTGAGTATGACAACGGCAGTTTTCAGAACCGCCCCTTATTTGCACTCGCAGCCGTCACCGCAGCTGCACTCTTTTCCGTCCTTGCATCCGCAGTCGCAGTTGTCACCACAGCTGCACTCTTTTCCGTCCTTGCATCCGCAGTCGCAGCCGTCACCGCAGCCATCGCCGCAGTGGCAGTCCTCTTTCGGGAGGTATTCCCCGTGGAGCCCTTCCTTGAGTTCTTTTTCGCTTGCCTCGCGCACGCTCTCCACCTTCCCTGTGAAATGCAGGGTCTTGCCGGCCATCGGGTGATTGAAGTCCATCGTCACGCTGTCCTCCCCAACGCTCTCGACCTTGCCCTGCACTACTTGTCCGGCGGAGTTGAGCATAGGGATGATGTTGCCGGGCACGAGCAGATCCTCACGTACCTTGCCGTCGATCTCGAAAGCGCTTTTCGGGATGTCAACCTTATATTTCGGGTCGTATGTACCGTACCCCTCCTCCGGGGTAAGGGTGAACTCGAACTTGTCGCCCGGTTCCTTGTTCTCAAGTTCGGATTCGAACTTCGGGAGAAGCATTCCTGTCCCGTGTATGTATTCAAGCGGAGCCTCAGACCCCGCCTTGTCGGCTGTCTTGCCTTCTACATTGAGTTCGTAGCTTACAGCTACCACTTTGTTCTTTGCTACTTTCATTTTCTTTAAAATTAAATTGTTATCCGCTGAAATCCACATCGGCAAACGCCAGTGTGGGTATGAGTTTGGACATGCAGCCCCGGGCATCGTCTCCGGCGGCGATGAGTCCGCTCCACAGGCTGAGGAAGTTGCCTGTCACGAGCATTCCGCTTACGGGCCTGGTGATTTTACCGTCCTTGAAGAGGAAGCCCTCCACGCCGTAGGAGAAATCTCCGGTCACGGGGTTGCTGTTGCCGCCGTTGAAGTCAGTCACGAGGATTCCGTCTCCGCACATTCTCATGATTTCGTCTTTTCCAAGTCCAGCCCTTGGCCATGGCATGACTTTCGGCCTTGTGGCGTCTTCCACAGTGGGGGCGATGCCGAGCTTGCGCGACATGTAGGTGTTGACGAAATACTCGCACACTTCACCTTTCTTTATGATCGGCGCTTCGCTTGTGGCTACGCCTTCGGAGTCGAAGAGCTTTGAGCATGTCTGTCCCTTGATGTGCGGCAGGTCCATTATCGTAAGCCCGTCAGGGAAGAGTCTCTTGCCGAGGCTGTCCACGAGGAATGAGCTGTTCTGCTGGATGGAGAACGCATTGAGCGCCCTGAGGATGGGGGAGACCATCTTGGAGGCCACCTCGCTGTCCACCACCATGTTGTATTTCCCGCTTCCGGCCGCCTCTGAGCCGATCTGTGCTTTGGCCCGGGCCAATGCCTTTTTCCCGCAGGATGCAGCATCGAGTCCGTCCAGGTGCGATGCGGAATCCCACCAGTAACCGCTGTATCTCTCTCCGTCCTTTTCGATCGTGATCTCCACCCCGTAGTCAAAAGAGGTTTCGCTGTGAAGGCAGAGCACCCCATCGGTATCCATAAGCACGGTCTTGTAGAGGCTGTCTGAGTATTCTCCCTCTTCCGATAGGATGCCTTCTCCATATACGGAGGCGTCGAGGGCCATAAGTATTCTTTTCTGCGGGGTGATGTCCGCCCTGTGACAATCTGTCAGACAGAGCTCGTCTCCGGTGATGGCTGTCGTGCAGCAGCGCTGCGTTTCCGGCAGATCCCTGCACTCATCACGTGAGATGGTCCTGACGGTCTTGACGGAACTTTCCAGAAAATCTCTAAGCGAGTCCCTGTCGAGTTTGTTGGTGGAGAAAGTGCCGAAGCGGCCGTCTGCGAAGAGGGCGAAACTGAGCGAACTGTCCTCGCAACGTGTGATCCTGTC